>CAZFYJ010000041.1:0-5370 GCA_964523215.1 uncultured Sphingomonadaceae bacterium
GCGCGCGGTCGTCGGATCGCGCGGGTCCATCACGTAACGATCGCTGTCGGTGCCGTTGCGCCGGGTCGAGCTGAAGGCCACAAGTTCGCCATCGTCGCTCCAGGCGGAGAGCTGGTTGCGGCTCTTGCCATCGGTCAGCAGCTGCAACTGCCCGTTCTTGAGCGCATAGATCTGGAAGAATTCATTGCCGCCCACATCCTTTTGCACCAGCAGGATATCGCCGCGCCGGGGCGCCCAGCTGCCTCCGGAGACCGGCTCTGCCTCGAACGTGATCTGCCGCCGCGCGCCCATGGGCTTGGCGACGCGGTGCAGCTGTGCGGTGTTGCCGAAACGGGTGGCAATGATCATCGACTTGTCGGTCGGGTGCCAGCCGACAAAGCCCGCAGAGCGAAATTCCATATAGGGCCGGGTGGCAACAGCAAGCGCGGCGGGCACCGGCGGCATGCCATCGGCAATCAGCGCAGCCGGCTTTGGCACGGTCGGTTCTGTGGGCACAGGCGCAGGCGCGGGTTGGGCCGGCGCGGGCTGAGCCTGTTGTGCAGCAAGGGGGGCAGCAAAGGGGGCGGCAAGCGCAAGCATGCTGGCGGTCGTGGCCGTGATGTGCATGCGGGTCGGGCGACGGATCATCCTGCTCTCCTGTTGGTTTCACGTGAAACGGGCAGGCGGCGGTTCGCTCCCTGCCCCAGGCTCAACCCAGCTCCACCTGGGTCACCTGATAATCCTGATCCCGCAGGGTCTGGATCAATTTGTCAAGATGGGCCTGATCGCGGGTCTCGCATTCGATATCGGTGATCAGCCCCTTGGCAGGCAGCGTGGTGAAGATGCGCTGATGATAAATCTCGATGATGTTCACCTGATGCTCGTCAAAGGCGCGCATCACCTTGAACAGGCTGCCGGGCCGATCCTGCAGGCGGATGCGCAGCCGCGCCAGCTGGCCGGAGCGCGCCAGATCGCGCAGCAGCACATTGGCCAGAAGCCGCGTATCGATGTTGCCGCCACACAGCACCAGCCCGATGCTGCGGCCCTGAAAATGGTCGCCATGCGCCAGCAGCGCGGCAAAGCCCGCCGCCCCTGCCCCTTCGACCACGGTCTTTTCGATCTGGAGCAGCAGGCTGACCGCCCGTTCGAGATGCCGTTCGGTCACCAGCACGATGTCATCGGCCAGTGCCTTCACGATTTGCGCCGTGAACTGGCCCGGCTTTTTGACCGCAATCCCCTCTGCCAGCGTATCGCCCTCGCACGGCATGTCGACGCCGTTCACTGCGGCATACATCGATGGATAAAGCTCTGCCTGCACGCCCACCAGCTGCGCCTGCGGGCGTAGCGCGCGCACGGCCGTTGCCATGCCGGAAAACAGGCCGCCGCCGCCAATCGGGATGAGAAAGCTATCCAGATGCGGCACATCGGCCAGCATTTCGAGCGCAACCGTGCCCTGCCCGGCGGCAATGTGCGGATCGTCAAACGGATGCACGAACGTCAGCCCGCGTTCTGCCTCAAGCTGACGGGCATGGGCATTGGCATCGTCATATTTCTCGCCAAACAGAACGATTGTCGCGCCATGGCTTGCCGTCTGCTGCACCTTGATGGTGGGCGTCGTCTTCGGCATGACGATGGTGACAGGCACGCCCAGACGCTTGCCATGATAGGCCAGGCCCTGCGCATGATTGCCCGCCGACGCCGCAATCACGCCGCGGCTGCGCCGTTCCTCATCCAGCAGCAGCAGCGCATTCAGCGCCCCGCGCTCCTTATAGGCAGCGGTAAATTGCAGATTTTCGAACTTCAGCCACACATCCGCGCCCGTGATCGCAGACAGCGTCTGGCTGTGCAGCGTCGGCGTGCGCACGATGGCGCTGGCAATGCGCTGGTGCGCCGCCTCGATATCCGCAAGCGCAAGCCCGGCCGCGGCGCGGGGCCGGGCCTCATCTGTGGCGTGATCCGGCAGCGCGGCAGAGGCGGGGGCAGAATCTGTCATCGCCTTTGCCCCTAACCCATCTGGCGCGGGATGCAAACCACGCTATAGCAGGGCAGCGAAGGGAAATTTTGGGCTATGGCAAAATTGGCTTTCATCGGGCTCGGGGTGATGGGACGGGCAATGGCGGGCCATCTGGCGGCGGCCGGGCACGAACTGGTCGTTTACAATCGCACCCGCGCCAAGGCAGAGGCCTTTGCCAGCGACGCCGGCGGGCGCGTGGCCAAAAATCCGGCCGAGGCGGCCGATGGTGCCGATGCCGTGATCAGCTGTGTCGGCACGGATGACGATCTTGCCTCCGTCACCATGGGCCGCGACGGGGCGTTTCGCACGCTGGCGAAAGGCGCGCTCTACATTGATCACACCACAGTATCGGCCCGAATCGTGCGGCAAATGGGGGTGGAGGCGCGCGATCTGGGCATCCAGGTGGTCGATGCCCCGGTCACGGGCGGGCAGATCGGCGCGGAAAAGGGCACGCTGACGCTGATGTGCGGCGGGACCGAAGCCGCGCTTGCCGCAGCCACGCCGATCATGCAGGCCTATTCGGCAAAGATCGTGCACATCGGGCCGCTCGGCTCTGGCCAGCTGACCAAGATGGTGAACCAGATCAGCTTTGCCGGGATCATCCAGAGCCTGGCCGAAGGCATCCGCTTTGCCCAGGCGGCAGAGCTTGATCTCGACAAGGTGTTCGAAGCGGTATCGGGCGGGGCGGCATCCAGCTGGCAGATGTCCAATCGCTGGCACAGCATGGCGCGCGACGAATTTGATTTCGGCTTTGCGGTCGATTGGATGCGCAAGGATCTGGGCCTTGCCATGGAAGAAGCCCGCGCCAATGGGGCGACCCTGCCGCTTGCTGCGCTGATCGATCAATTCTACGCCGAGGTGCAGGCCCTGCCAGGCGGGCACCGGCAGGATACCAGCGCCCTCATCCGCAGGCTGGCCCGGTGATGATGCTGCGTCCCGCCCTTGCCGCTGCCTGTGCGGCCGCCCTTGCAACGGGGCTGATCCCTGGCCTGTCCGCGCCTGCTCGTGCCGATGTGATGATCGAAAATGTGGTGGGCATCACGCTTGATCGCGATGGCAAGGTGAAGCGCTTTACCGGCATTGTGATTGGCGAGGACGGGCGGATCAAGCGCCTGCTTGAGCGGCCGGAGCCGCCTGCCGCGCCGCCGAAGCGCAGGAAGCGCAAGAAAGGCGATGCGCCGCCGCCGCCCGTGGAGGCGATCAGCTATCGCTATGATGCGCAGGGCAAGGTGATGCTGCCGGGCATGATCGATGCGCATGGCCATGTCATGGGCCTGGGCTTTCAATCCATGCTGCTCGACCTGACGGCGGCCAAAAGCCTGGATGAGGCGCGGGCGATGATCCGCGATTATGCGGCGAAAAACCCGGCCATGCCGTGGATCATGGGGCGCGGCTGGAACCAGGAGAAATGGGGGCTGGGCCGCTTTCCCGATGCCGCCGATCTGGACGACATCCTGCCCGATCGCCCGGTGTGGCTGGAACGGGTGGATGGCCATGCCGGCTGGGCCAATAGCAAGGCCATGGCGATGGCGGGCGTGACGGCGCAGACGGCATCGCCGCCGGGCGGCCGCATCGAGATGAAGAACGGCAAGCCGAGCGGCATTTTCGTGGATGCCGCCGCCACGCTGATCTTTGCCAAGCTGCCGCAGCCGCTGCCCCGCGATTTTGATCGTGCGCTCGATCTGGCGCAGCAGAGCCTGCTCGAACAGGGCATCACCGCGATTGCCGACATGGGCAGCACGCTGGCCGATTGGCAGGCATTTCGGCGCGCCGGGGATGAAGGGCGGCTGAAGCTGCGGATCATCAGCTATGCCGCCGATACCGACAATATGACGCAGATCGCCGGATCGCGCCCCACGCCCTGGCTCTATGACGATCGGCTGCGCATGGTCGGCGTGAAGCTGTATCTCGATGGGGCGCTGGGTTCGCGCGGGGCCTGGCTGAAGGCGCCCTATGCCGACGCGCCCGGCAACAGCGGGCTGCCGCTGCTCAGCGATTCGGCGGTGCGCAACAAGATGGTGCGCGCTGCAATGGATGGCTTTCAGGTGGCCGTGCACGCCATTGGCGATCGCGCCAATGCCGAGGTGCTGAACGCGATCGACGATGTGTCGGCCAGCTTTGATGGCGATCGGCGCTGGCGGGTCGAGCATGCCCAGGTGGTCGATCCCAAGGATCTGCCCCGCTTTGGCAAGCATGGCATCATCGCATCGATGCAGCCCGTGCACCAGACGAGCGACCGGCTGATGGCCGAGGCGCGGCTCGGCCCGGCGCGGCTGGCGGGCACCTATGCCTGGGCGTCGATGCTGAAGGCCGGCGCGCGCATTGCCTTTGGCTCTGATGTGCCGGTGGAAAGCGCCAATCCCTTTCCGGGCCTGGCCGTTGCCATCTCGCGCGAGGATGCAGATGGCAATCCGCCCGGCGGGTGGATGGCCGAAGAGCGGGTGAGCCGCGAGGCGGCGCTCGATGGCTTCACCCGCAGTGCTGCCTATGCAGGCTTTGCCGAGGATCGCATCGGCATGCTGCTGCCCGGAATGCGCGCCGATTTCATTCTGGTGGATCGCGATCCGCTGCTCGCCCGGCCCGCCGATATCCGCACCACCATCGTCAGCGAGACATGGGTGAACGGCAAGCCGGTGTGGGTGAAGGGGCGCAATTAGCGCAGTGTGCCAGGGCGGGCTGATGCCCGTTTCATGTGCCGCGCGCCTTGGCGATCGCAGCCTTGAGCGCGCCATGCCCCACCGCGCCGATCAGCAGCTGATCGCCCACCACCCATGCGGGTGTGCCGCTGATCCCCAGTTCGCTCGCCAGCTGGAGATTGCGGGCGATTTCCTGTTCCACTGCGGGTGATTTGGCGGCTTCGGCCACCTTGGCAAGATCAGCCCCGCTGGCCTTTGCTGCTGCGCTGGCAACGGCAGGGGTGAGCGCCGGGGCAGACATCACGGCATTGTGATAGGCCATATACTGGCCCTGGCGGGCAATGCCCAGCGCCTGGCGCGCGGCGGCCTCGCTCTCGCGGGAGAGGATCGGCAGTTCGCGGAACACGATTTTCAGCCCCTTGTCTTCCTTCAGCAGGCGATTGATCGCAGGCATGCTCTGGCGGCAGGCAACGCAGGCATAATCGCTGAACACGACCAGCGTCACATCGCCCTTGGCATTGCCCGCCCACGCGCCGGAAAAGGCCGTGTGCAGCGGATCATGGAGGCGCGAAATGGCCTTTGCCTCCTCCCGCATCTTATAGGCCTGCATCGCTTCGGGAATGATTTCCGGATTTTCGAGCAGATAGGCGCGGATCGCAGCATCGGTGCGCCCGGCCTGCCACCATGTGCCCAAGCCAAAGGCAAGCGCAAGCCCGGTCGCAAGCGCCATGCCCAACGCCA
>CAZFYJ010000041.1:5470-12748 GCA_964523215.1 uncultured Sphingomonadaceae bacterium
GGTTCGGCGGCATCGTCGCTGCGCGGCGCAAAGAGCGGCAAATTGGGGGCTGCCGTGCGCTTCGGCTGGGCCATGCCATTTGGCGCGCCGGGTGGTTCGGGTGGCGGCGCGGGTTGCGGATCGACGAGGATCGGGGCCAGTCCTTCATCCGCAATCAGATCATCGAGCGCGGAGGCCGGGCGCTCGGGCGGCGGCGGCAGCGCCTTTTCGCGCAGCGCCCCGGCCTTCTGGCTGACGGCATCGGCGCTTTTGCGCAGCCCATCCCGCGCCGATCGGGCCAGCTTGGCAGTGGCATCGCGGGTGGCTTCGCCCGCTTCGCCAATTTTGGGGGCAAGCGCGCTGCCCGCAGCCTCGATCGCGGTGCGGCTGCGCCCGGAAAGGCGGCGGCCGGCATCGGCCAGACCCTTTCCGGCCCGGCCCAGCGCATCGCCCGCCCGCGCAAGGCCGGTGCGCGCCTTTGCGCCAAGCTCCAGCTGCGCCACCTTGCGCGGAATATCGGCCGCAGCAATCGCCGCGCCTGTGCGTGCGCTGCCCTTTTTCGCAGCATGGCCCAGCGCCCGGGCCATTTTGCCCGCGCCGGTGCCAATGGCCTGCACTGCGCCCGCCTTGCCCGCCCGACCATGGCCGGCCGGATCTTTGCGAGCGCGATCCTTGCGCGGTGCGGCACCATGTGCCCCGCCACCATCTGGCCCTCCATCATCCGGCACGGCATCGGCCTGCAAATAGCGGTTGAGATCAACCCCCAAAGGCGGGGCATCCGGCTTTTTCAGGCCAGCAGACTCATTGTCATAGACCCGCTTGGGCGGGGCCCCGGCGGCATCACCGTGCCAGGGCTGGAAATAGGGATCGTCGGTGCCATTCATGCCGGCACCGGGATTAGCGCTTCTTCTTGCGCTTTTCCAGCGCATCGCGCGCGATGAGTGAAATATCCTGCGCACGCACCCAATCGGGCGATCCGGCAGGCAGCAGGCCGAGAGCGGTTTCCGAACTGTTGAGCGCCATCGGGGCATTGCCTTGCAGCATGCTCATTTCGGCCGTTGCAAGCGCGGCCCTGGCAGTATCCCCGCGATAATCATAGACCACGCCCAGCTGCCGCCAGGCAAAGGGATTTTCATTGTCTTTGGCAACCGAGGCCTTGAGCACGCGAGCGGCCTCGTCATAATTGGCGCTGTCTTCCGTGGCGATCAGCGCATGCCCGAACAGCGAGGCAATGAGCGGGTGATTGTTGGTCAGATCGGTGGCGCGGCGCAGCGCATCAAGCGCTTCCCTGGGGCGGCCCGATTCGAGGAAGATCTGCCCCTCCAGCTCGAGGAAATAGGGATCATCCGGATCGCTCGCCACCAGCGCGGCGGCCTCTGCAATCGCCTTTTCGGGATAGGCGCTCTTGTGCCAGGCATAGGCCCTGGCATAGCGCGCGGGCACGCTCTGATTGCTTTCAGGATAGGTGCGCAGCGTTTGCGCCGGCTCTGAAACAAAGCCGTAAAGCTTGGCCTTGACCCGCTCAAACCGGGCGGTCATCGCGGGATCGGCCGGCTTGTCCCATGCCGGATCGCTCTCCAGCACATCGATCAGCGCCTGAATGCGATCGCCCGATTGCGGGTGGGTGCGCTGATAGGCGCTGTCATCATCCTGCGGCACGGCATAGCGAAACTCCAGGCTGCGCAGCTTGCTGAAAAAATCGATCAGCCCCTTGCCGGAAATTCCCGCGCTTTTGAGATAGGTGGCTGCCGCTGCATCGGCCTGCGATTCCTGGGTGCGGCTGAAGGCGAGATATCTGCCCAGCGCCGCCTGCTGCCCCGCCATCATGATGCCGGCCCCGGCATCGCCCGCCCCAGCCGCAATCGCGGCCGCACCCAGCAGCAGCGAGAGCAGGCTGATGTTTGTCGCCGCCTGCGCGCCGCCATTGTAAACCGCATGGCCGCCGGCAATATGCCCCAGTTCGTGCGCGATCACGCCCTGCACTTCATTGGCATTGTCTGCCGCCAGGATAAGCCCGCTGTGGATATAGACCACCTGGCCACCAGCGACGAAGGCATTGATCGACCGATCGTTGATCAGCACCATGCGCACATTGCCTGGCTGCATGCCGGCTGCCGCAATCAGCGGGGCCGAAATATCCGCCAGCAACGCCTCTGTCTCGGCATCGCGCAGGATCGACTGCGCTGTTGCAGCGCCCGGCAACAGCGCAAGGAGCAACGCCGCGATCAGCAGCCTGAGGCGGACAAGCAGGGCAAGGCAGTGCATGCCCTGCCCCCTGCCCGCCTGTGGCTGAACTGCAGATGAAGCAGGCGACATCATCGCGCTGAGCGAAGGCGGCGAAGCGGCCAGGCGCTATTCGGGCGACGCGCCAAAGGTGCGCTGCCACCAGCCCTTGCGCTTTGGCCCGGATGCCTCCGCGCCATTGGCAGCAGGCTTCGCCGGCGCCCCTGTCGCCGCCACGTCGTCCGCGCCATTGGCGACAGCCTTTGCAGCAGCAGCCCGCCGGGGCCGTGGCGCTTTGGGTGCCGCATCAGGCGCTGCGTCACCAGCCATGGCCGCTGTATCCGCTGCCGCTGTTGCAGGCGCGGCATCGGCCGTTTTGCGACGGCCCCTGGGCTTTGCCGCCGGCGCGTCATCCCCGCCATCGGCAGGCGCATCGGCAGGCGCGGCCGCCTTGGCAGTGCGGCCACGGCGCGCCTTGGGCGCTGTTTCGCCGGCCTCGGTCCCCGCCTCGGAAACGGCTGCATCGGCTGCTGCTTCGGCGTCTGGCTGCGCAGCCTTGCGGGCGCGGCCCCGGGGGGGCTTTGCCGCTGCAACGGGCGCATCTGTGGCGGGGGCAGGCTCGGCAGCGGCATCATCAGCGGATGCAGGCAGATCTGCCGCCCCATTGTCAGCAGCGTCAGCCGCCAGCCCGGCCTCGCCCTCGCCACCCCGGCGTTTCTTGCCGCGGCGACGGCGACGGCGGCGGCCACGGCCCTCGCCATCCTCTCGATCGCTGTCGCGGCCGCGTTCGCCGCCCCGATCACCACCCCGGTCACCGCCGTGTTCACGCCCGCGCTCCCTGCCGGTGCGGCGCGGCGCGGGTGCTTCTTCCTCATCATCCTCGTCAAGATCGTCATCGATCATCACGTCGTCGCCATCATCGGCCTCGATCACCGGGGCAAAGCTGGGCAGATTGGCAGGCGGCGGCCCGGACACTTCGATGCTCATGCGCGCGCCCTCGGTCTCGCCATCGGGCTGCACCGAAATGGTCACGCCATAACGATCCTCGATTTCGGCCAGCTGCGTGCGCTTGTTGTTGAGAACATAGATGGTCGCCTCCTGGCTCGCGCGCAGCACCAGCCGCGTGCCCTTGCCGCGTGCGGCCTCTTCTTCCAGCAGACGCAAAGCAGAGAGCGCGGAGGAGGATGCCGTGCGCACCAGCCCGGTGCCCTCGCAATGCGGACAGATCTTGGTCGATGCCTCGAGCACGCCGGTGCGCAGCCGCTGGCGGCTCATTTCCATCAGGCCGAAGCCCGAAATCCGGCCGACCTGGATGCGCGCGCGATCATTTTTCAGCGCGTCTTTCATCGCCCGCTCGACTTTGCGGATATTGCCGCCATGCTCCATGTCGATGAAATCGATCACCACCAGCCCGGCCATGTCGCGCAGGCGCAGCTGGCGGGCAATTTCGTGCGCGGCCTCCAGATTGGTCTTAAGCGCAGTCGCCTCGATACCGTGCTCCTTGGTCGATCGGCCCGAGTTGATGTCGATCGAAACCAGCGCCTCGGTCGGGTTGATGACGAGATAGCCGCCCGATTTCAGCTGCACCGTGGGGCTGTACATCGCCGCCAGCTGATCTTCGACGCCATAGCGCTGGAACAGCGAGACGGGATCGGCATAATGCCGCACCTTCTTGGCGTGGCTGGGCATCAGCAGCTTCATGAATTCGCGGGCCGCGCGATAGCCCTCATCCCCTTCCACCAGCACTTCTTCGATGTCGCGATTATAAATGTCGCGGATCGCGCGCTTGATGAGGTCGCTGTCGCCGTGAATGTCCGCCGGCGCCTGCGCCTTCAGCGTCTTTTCGCGGATCTCGTCCCACAGGCGGGCCAGATAATCAAAATCGCGCTTGATTTCGGTCTTTGTGCGCTCCAGCCCGGCGGTGCGCACGATGCAGCCCATGGTTGCGGGCAAATTCAGCTCTGAAATGATCGATTTCAGCCGCTTGCGATCCGCGCCGCTGGAAATCTTGCGGCTGATGCCGCCGCCATGGCTGGTGTTGGGCATCAGCACGCAATAGCGCCCGGCGAGGCTCAGATAGGTGGTCAGCGCCGCGCCCTTGTTGCCGCGCTCTTCCTTCACCACTTGCACCAGCAGCACCTGGCGGCGCTTGATGACTTCCTGAATCTTGTAGCGGCGGCGCAGCGCCATCCGCTTGCGGCGCAGCTCGTTGGCCTGGCTGGGGTCGGCAAGGCCGCGGCCCCGCCGGCGCCGGTTGCGCCCGCCGCTGCCGCGATCGCCCGCTTCATCGCCCTCATCGGCAGCCAGATCATGCTCCCGATCATGATCGGCGCCATTGTCCTGATCCGGTCCTTCGCCCTCATCATCGCCATCATCGGGCAGTTCCGGGGCGTCGAGCGCATCGAGCGCCTCCTCGCCTGCTTCCAGCGCCTCTTCCTCGGCGGCAAGCAGCGCGGCCTCTTCGGCGGCATGTTCTGCCTCTTCGCGCAGCAGCGCCTCGCGGTCCTCGCGCGGGATCTGGTAATAATCGGGGTGGATTTCGCTGAAGGCGAGAAAGCCGTGGCGATTGCCGCCATAATCGACAAAGGCCGCCTGCAGCGACGGCTCTACCCGGGTGACCTTGGCGAGATAGATGTTGCCCTTGATCTGCTTGTGTTCGGCAGATTCGAAATCAAACTCCTCAATCCGGTTGCCCTTGACGACGGCAACCCGGGTTTCCTCCCGGTGGCGCGCGTCGATTAACATGCGTGTGGTCATTCTTCATTCTCCGGCGCAGCAGCCCGGCAAAGCGTGGCCGGCGCTGCGCGATATAAGGCCGGGTCGCATGCGCGGATGCGCCTGTGCCCGGAACAAGATGATGTGGATAAACGATGTGGAAGCTTTCCGGCACGAGGGCAGTGCGGCGCATCTGCCCACAAGCCGCATCATCATGCGGCTGTTCGCCCGCAGCGGCCAACGCGGATCGCAAGCTGCGATGCGGCGGGGCTGTGCGGAAATCTGGTGCCATCAAACGTCAACCTGTCATGGCCCTGCGCCCAGGCATATCAGGCCGATATGGGGGCTGGTGAGGGCATTGCACCATCAGTGCAATTCAGCACGCCTAGCATTGCAGGCGCGGCAGGGCAACCAGAGAAAGCGCGCAAAATCATGCCGCGCCGGCAACGCAAATCCCGGCCGAAATATGATGAAAACGGCATTAACCCAAGCATTTTACATGCATTTGACGCCTCATGCCTAATTTCCGGTTCATCACGAAGGACGCCGGAAATGAACCCTTTCACTGTGCTTATTGCCTCGCTTGCCCGCCCCGCCACGGGCCGGGCGCAGCCATGCAGCCTGCCGGCAGCTGTGCTGCGGCCTGCGCGCAAAAATCGCTTTGCAATCGCACCAGTGAAACGGCATCTTGCCCGGATGTTAAGTGCGCTGATCGCATTTTTTGCCATGGCGGGGCTCTCGCCTGCGCTTGCGACCACGATCAGCAGTGTCCAGATCAACGGCAATCAGATCGAGATCGGCTTTGACGATCTGGTGCGCAATGCATCCGCGCTGATGCTCGCCTCGCCGACGCGGATCGCGCTTGATGTCAATGGTGCGCAGCCGGGTGCCAGCGGCACGCCCAGCGGCCCGGTTGCCCGCGTGCGCCAGGCGCGCTTCGATGAGCAGACCACCCGCATCGTTTTCGATCTGGATCGCCCGGTGGTGATTGCCGGGGGGCGCTTCGGGGCCGATGGCAAAAGCCTGATCCTTTCGCTGCGCGAGGCCGGCGAGGAAGAATTTGCCGCCCAGGCGCGCAAGGGCCGCACGCTTTTTGCCCCGCCGCCAGGGCTTGCCGCGCCCGCCGCACCCACGGCTGCCATGGCGGCCAAGCCGCCGCGATCCAAATATAGCGTCAGCGTGCCGATTGGCTCGCCCCGGTCGATAGCGCTGCCGCGCATCTATGGCCCCAGCAATCCGCGGCTGCCGCTGGTGGTTGTCGATGCCGGGCATGGGGGGCATGATCCGGGCGCGATTTCGCCACAGCTCGGCACCCGCGAAAAGGATGTGACGCTGGCGATCGCCAAGGCGATCCGCGACGAGCTGGTGGCGACGGGGCGGGTGCGCGTGGCGCTGACCCGCGAGGATGACCGCTTTCTGGTGCTGGAAGAGCGCTATGGCGTCGCCCGCCGCCTGAAGGCCGATCTGTTCATTTCAATCCATGCCGATGCCGCGGCCAGCCCGGATGCGACCGGGGCCACCATCTACACCCTGTCCGAAGTGGCATCGGACCGCGAAGCCGCCCGGCTGGCTGCCCGCGAAAACAAGGCCAACATCATCAATGGTGTTGATCTCAGCAAGCATTCGGGCGAAGTGTCCAACATCCTGCTCGATCTCACCCAGCGTGAAACGATGAACCTGTCGGCCGAATTTGCCCGGCTGCTCCAGCGCGAGGCCCGCGATGATTTCCGCTTTCGCTCCACTTCGCATCGCTTTGCCGGCTTTGTCGTGCTGAAGGCGCCGGATACGCCCTCGATCCTGCTCGAAACCGGCTATATCAGCAATCCGAACGATGCCCGCACGCTCGCCTCGCGTGAGGGCCAGCGCAAGATTGCCGTCGGCATCCGCCAGGCCGTGCAAATCCACTTTGCCCGGCAGATGGCAGGCGGCTGAAGCGCGCCTTGCCCTCATAAATCCTGCATTCAGGCCGCATTTTCCACCATTTGCCGCAATTTGGATTCGCTTGGTCGTGCAGCGCTTGGCGCAGCCGGGCGCCCGGCTACCGATAGCGCGATCAGTTGTGCGGGGATGAATGATGCGACACCTAAAGGCTCTTGTGCAGTCCGTGCTGGCGCTGCTGGCGCTTGCGTTCGCGCTTCCGGCAGCGGCGCAGATCACCAGTGTCGACCCCAATAGCGCGCTGGGCAACGCCCCGCCGCCCCGCGCGGCACCCCAATCTGCGCCCCAGCCGACGCCTCCGCCTGCAAATCCCGCCGACGATCCCAACGCCGATTTGCCGCCCGCCCCCGGCGATCAGCCCGCCCAGACCGGGCAGGATCAGCCCACCCCCGGCACCGAGCAGGCCGGGCCGGATTTCCCCCC
>CAZFYJ010000042.1:0-12503 GCA_964523215.1 uncultured Sphingomonadaceae bacterium
GCTGATCGTGTGCCACACAATCTGCGCATTGCCGAATTGCCACACAAAGCTGAGCATATATTGCGAGATCGCAAAGCCCACGCCCTGATTGGTATAGCCGAACACCCCGGCCACCATCAGCATCACGAAGGCCCGGTTGGAAAGCGAATGGCGCGCCGCCCGCAATGTATCGCCCAGCCCCATGTGCGGCACCGGCGGCTGCTGCACCGCCAGCGTGAATTTCTGGGTGCCAAATGCCGAAATCAGGATCGATGCCGCCATCAATATGGCGCCCACCCAGCCATAAAGCTGAAATCCGTCGACTGCCTTCGGCCCCGACAGCGCACCATATGGCGGGGCCAGCAACACCCCATAAGCCAGCATCAGGATACCCAGCCCGCCAGCCCAGCCAAACAGGAAGCGATAGCGCAGCACCAATGTGCGTTCGTGATAATCGGGTGTCAGCTCCGGTGCGAGCGCAAGGCTTGGCACCTCGTTGGTGGCAATCGCCGCCCGTGTCAGCACGGCGGTGACAGCAAGCCAGCCGAGCACCATCGCGTCCGATCCTTCGGGCGGATACCACAGCATCAGCCAGGTGACGGCAATCGGCAGGGCAGAGGCATAGAGCCAGGGATGACGCCGCCCGAAGCGGCTTTGCGTGCGATCGCTGATCACGCCCAGCGCCGGATCGATCAGCGCATCAAACACCAGCGCAATGGCAATCGCAATGCCCACGGCGGCCGCATCGATGCCGATGATCTGGTTATAATAAAAGCCCAGGAAGACGGCAAAGCCATTGTCCTTCACGCCATAGGCAATGGCGCCAATGCCATAGGCGATCTTGGTGCGCAGCGGCACGACCGGGGAAGCCGCGCTCACGGCCATGGTGCGGCGATTCGCAAAGGGGCCTCTCCTCATGCTCGGGGTCGTCACCATGCCATGGCCAAAGCCATGGTCAACCATGCTGATTTGCCGTTACGGAATAAGCCGCCACCAAGTTGACGCTTGCGTAAAGCAGCGCAAGGCCCCATTTGTTTTCCCATCCAATCCGTCAGGAGAGTCGCTCATGTCCGATCTCGAAACATTCCGCGCAGAAACCCGCGCCTGGCTGGAAGCAAATTGCCCGGCCGAAATGCGCGAGCCGATGAAGGGCGATGATGATGCCTGCTGGGGCGGGCGCACATTCACGTTCAAATCGCCTGCACAAAAGCAATGGCTGGACGTGATGGCGGCAAAGGGATGGACCGTGCCCGATTGGCCCACCGAATATGGCGGCGGCGGCCTCAGCCCGGAAGAGGCGAAGATCCTGCGGCAGGAAATGGCGGCGCTCAAATGCCGCAGCCCGCTGATGAGCTTTGGCATCTGGATGCTTGGCCCGGCCCTCCTGAAATTCGGCACCGAAGAGCAGAAGCGCCATTATCTGCCACAAATCGCCCGCGGGGAAATCCGCTGGTGCCAGGGCTATTCGGAGCCGGGATCGGGCAGCGATCTGGTGTCCTTGCAGACCTTTGGCGAAGACAAGGGCGATCACTGGATCGTCAACGGCCAGAAGGTGTGGACCAGCTATGCCGACAAGGCCGACTGGATCTTCTGCCTGGTGCGCACCGACAAGGCCGACAAATATCACGGCATCACCTTCATGCTGTTTGACATGGAAACGCCCGGCGTCAGCACCAAGCCGATCAAGCTGATCAGCGGCAATTCCCCTTTTTGCGAAACATTTTTCGATAATGTGAAGGTGCCCAAGGATCAGTTTGTGGGCGAGATCAACCGCGGCTGGGATGTCGCCAAATATCTGCTGGGCCACGAGCGCGAGATGATTTCGGGCGGCGGGCTCGGTTCGGACATGATCAGCATCGGCGCGCATTTCGCCAAGGCGTTGGGCATGGATGGGCAGGGCCGGATCGACGACCCCATTTTGCGTGCGGAAATGGCGCATTTCGATGTCGAAACCTTTGCCTATCGCGCGATGGGCGAGCGCTTCATGGACATGTGGAAGGGCGGCAAGGCGCACCCCGCCAGCAGCAACATGATGAAATATGTCGGCACCGAGCTGAACAAGCGGCGTCATGAGCTGATCATGGCGGGCAGCGGCGCCGACGGGCTGGAATGGGACAGCGCCGACAGCCGCGGCGGCGCAAAGGCGCGCAGCTGGCTTCGCACCAAGGCGAACAGCATCGAAGGTGGCACATCCGAAATCATGCTGAATGTTGTCGCCAAACGCATTCTTGAGCTTCCGGGGGCATAAGCGACATGGCCCTTTATCTCACCGACGATCAGGCAACCCTGAAAGATACGGTTGCCCCCTTCATTGCTGAAACCGCGCCGGTATCGCATCTGCGATCCCTGCGCGATGCGAATGACCAAATCGGCTTCAGCCGCGACATCTGGGCGCAATTTGCCGAAATGGGCTTTTGCGGCATCCTGGTGCCCGAAGGCCAAGGCGGGCTTGGCATGGGTCATGTCGAGGCCGGCATTGTGCTTGAGGAAATCGGCCGCAATCTGACGCCTTCGCCCTTCCTTGCCACCGCCGTAGCCGCGGTCGAAGCGCTGAAGGCTGCTGGCGGGGGGCAGGCCGAGGCGTGGCTGCCCCGCATAGCCGCGGGCGAGGCGATTGTCGCGCTGGCGGTGGATGAGCATGCCAAGCACCGGCCGTCGCGCATTGCGCTTTCTGCCGAGCGATCCGGCAATGGCTTCAGGCTGAACGGGCAAAAGCAATTCGTGCTCCATGGCCATGTTGCCGACATGATCCTGGTTGCCGCGCGCACAGCGGGCGGGCCGGATGATGACGAGGGAATCACCCTGTTTGCGGTGCCGAAGGATGCGGCGGGCCTCAGCGCCGACCCGCGCCGTCTGCTGGACAGCTCGCTCGCCAGCAAGCTGACGCTCGACGGCGTGGAGCTGACGGCCGATGCGGTGATCGGAGAAGTGGATCAGGGCCGGGCGGTTCTCGATGCGCTGCTCGCGGCCGGGCGCGCCGGCGCATCGGCGGAGCTGCTTGGCGTCGGCAGCGGGGCGATGGACATGACGATCGATTACCTCAAGCAGCGCAAGCAGTTTGGCCGCCTGATCGGCGAGTTTCAGGCATTGCAGCATCGCGCCGCGCATCTTTATGGCGAGATGGAAGTGGCCCGCGCCTGCGTGCTCAAGGCACAGCAGCTGCTCGATGCGGGAGACAAGGGCGCCCCGCTGATGGTTGCGGTGGCCAAGGCAAAGACTGCGCGTGCCGCCAATCTTTCCGTGCGCGAGGGCGTGCAGATGCATGGCGGCATCGGGATGACCGACGAATATGACATCGGCCTCTTCATGAAGCGCGAGCGGGCACTGACCGAGTTTTTCGGCGATGCGCATTACCATACCGAGCAGGTTGCCCGGATGAACGGATATTGAAAGGCCCACGATCATGGACGTCGCATCGCTTTTTTCACTCCAGGGCAAAATTGCCCTTGTCACGGGCGGATCGCGCGGCATCGGGCGCATGATCGCCGATGGTTATCTCGCCGCCGGGTGCGCCCGCGTCTATATCAGCGCGCGCAAGGCAGACGCATGCGATGCGACGGCCGCGGAGCTGAACGCCCGCTATGGGGCGGATCGCTGCATCTCCCTGCCGCTGGATGTCTCCACAGTAGACGGCTGCAAGGCGCTGGCCGCGGCGATTGCCGGGCGCGAAAGCCAGCTTGATATTCTCGTCAACAATGCTGGCGCGGCCTGGGGGGAGCCATTTGAGCAATTTCCCGAAAGCGGGTGGGACAAGGTGATGGACCTCAATGTCAAATCCCCTTTCTTCCTCACGCAGGCGCTTTATCCGCTGCTCAAGGCCGCGGCATCGCCCGAGCGCCCGGCCAAGGTGATCAACATCGGCTCGATCGACGGGATCCGCCTCAACCCGTGGGAAACATACAGCTATGCCGCGTCGAAGGCGGCGATCCTCTATCTTACCCGGCGGATGGCGGCGCGGCTGGTGGCGGATCGGATCAACGTCACCGCGATCGCGCCCGGCGCTTTCCCGTCCAACATGAACAAGGTGGCGCGCGACCATGGCGATGCCGTCGCCCGGAATATTCCCAGCAAGCGGGTCGGGGTGGCCGAGGACATGGCGGCCGCTGCCATTTATCTCGCCGCCAAAGCCGGGGATTATGTGGTCGGCGACACGATCACCGTCGATGGCGGCGTCGCCCACGCCAATATCGGCACGGCCAGCATCGACGTGGACTGACGCGCTTGCCTGGCCGGTGCTGCCGGCCTCACGCCGCCAGCTGCATGATGCTGCGCATGCTGGGCAGGCCCCCTCGTGGATCGCTGCCGGGGCTGCCACCATCATCACCATCGGCCTCCGCCAGCAGATCGAGCCGGTGCTCGACGCCCGGAACCATCTGCCCGCGTGCTGCGCTGTGCACGTCGACCAGCCGCCCCGTCGGCCGGAAGCCCAGCTTGCGCAGCACCCGGCCGGACGCCGGATTGTCGATGAAGTGTCCGGCGCTCAGCACACGCAGCGGCAATGCAATGCGCGCGATGGCGATGACGGCGCGGCCCGCCTCTGTTGCAAAACCGAGACCCCAGTGGCTGGGCGCAATCCAATAGCCAAATTCGGCGCAATCGCCGTCGCGCTGGGCGAGGCCAATGCCGCCAATCAGCTGCGGCAGCCCTTGCGTGCGCAGGAAAATCAGAAAGTTGGGAGTTGTGTCTTGTGCGCAAAGCGCCAGAAAATCGCGGGCCTGATCAATGCCATAGGGCCAGGGGGCCGTCGCCAGATTGCGCACCACGCGCTGATCGCCAATGGCGTGGGCCAGTGCCTCGGCATCGTCCATCCAGCCGGGCCGCAGCAACAATCTCGGGGTACGCGCAAACATGGGTCTCTCCTGATCGATCGGGCCATTGCCCCGTATCGATGACGCATCGATGACAGGGCAGTGACCGCATGTGGGCCAGGGAGACAAAAAAGAAGGGAGACGGGGCGGCCCGTCTCCCTGATGCGATCATCCGATTGTGGAGCGGATCATCGGGGGCCTTCCCATCAGGATGGCCCCTTTTGCGACCATCCGCTTATTCGGCAGCCTGGGCCACCGGCACGACCGACACATATTTGCGGCGCAGCTTGCCATCGTGGAAACGCACATGGCCATCGCATGTGGCAAAAAGGGTGTGATCCTTGCCCATGCCGACATTGCTGCCGGGATACATTTTCGTGCCGCGCTGACGCACGATGATGTTGCCGCCGAGCACGGCTTCGCCACCGAATTTTTTCACGCCAAGCCGCTTGGACTGGGAATCGCGGCCATTGCGCGACGAACCGCCTGCTTTCTTATGTGCCATGGTTCAGCCCTTTCTTATTCAGCGTCTTTTTTCGCCGCAGCCTTTTTGGGCGCAGCTTTCTTTGGCGCGGCCTCTGCCGTCTCGGCAGCCGGAGCTTCGGCCTTTGCTGCCGCCTTTTTCGGCGCAGCCTTGGCATCGCCGATGGCCGTGATCTTGAGGATCGTCATCTGCTGGCGATGGCCGTTCTTGCGGCGATAATTGTGGCGACGGCGCTTTTTGAAGACAATCACCTTTTCGGTTTTCGCCTGCGCAATGATTTCCGCCGAAACGGTGGCCCCGGCGCCCGGCTTGATATCGGTGCCTTCGCCCATCAGCAGGACATCGCCGAGCGCAATGGTATCCCCGGCATCGCCCGCCAGCTTTTCGACAGCAATTTTATCTCCGGCAGCAACGCGATATTGTTTGCCGCCCGTGCGCACGATTGCGAACATGGCTTTATCTCACATCATCCAAAAACTTGTGTTTCCGCGAATCAGCCAAACGCAGCGAGGCGACCGTCAAAGCCGCGGAAAGAGTGCGCAGCTAGCCGTCGGCTGATGCAAAGTCAACCCGAAAGTCCGCCTGCTGCCATGCCTGCGCGCCTCGGATGGCGAGAGCCGCAGCATGCATTGGCGACGAATCGATCAGCGAGCGCCAGATTTTGATTCAATCAACGGCCAACTGGCGCTAGAGCCTGCGCATGCTGTGCCGCGCCCTCACATCTGCCGTGCTGATGGTTGCGCTCGCGGGCTGTGCCCGCACCAGCGGCGATGGCGATTTTCCCTCGCTTGCCAAACGCCCGATAGAGGCCGGCACCCCGGCTGCGGCCAGCGCCCAGCCTGTACCTGCGCCAGTTGCCGCCGATCCCGGGCTTGTGGCAACGCTCGATCGCTATCGCGCGCAGGCGCAGCGTGGCGAGGCGGCCTTTCGTGCCCGGCTGCCCGGTGCACAGGCAGCAATCGCCGCAGCCCGTGGCGCCGCGGCCGCAAGCGAGCCCTGGGTGAATGCAGCGATGCTGCTCGCTGCCCTCGAATTCGATCGTGCGCCCGCCCAGGATGCGCTTGCCGAGCTGGACGTGCTGCTGGCAGAGCGCAGCATCAGTGCCGAAAATACCGGCGTTGAAAGCGCGGAGCTGCGCGAGATTGCGGCGTTGTGGCGTGTGGTGGATGCGCAGGTGCGTGCCCAGACCGCGGCGATCGACGCGCTGAAGGTGCAGCTCACGCCCGCCTGAAGCAGCGTGACCGAATGCGCACAGATTCTAGCCGGCTGCCTCGGCAAGCGCTTGCGCATGGGCCTTGGCATTGGCGACATAATGGGCCGTGCCAAGGCGCATGGCCGCGATCGCCGCTTCGTCGAGATCGCGCATCTTGCGCGCCGGCGCCCCGCCCCAAAGCTCGCCAGTGTTGATGCGCTTGCCCGTGGTCAGCATCGCGCCTGCCGCCAGCATGGCATCGCCTTCCACCACTGCGCCGTTCATCACGATGGCCTTCAGGCCGATGAAGGCGCGATCATGCAGGGTGCAGCCATGCAGCAGGCACATATGGCCGACGAGCACATCATCGCCGATAATCGTCGGCATGCCGGGATCGGCATGGATCACGCTGCCATCCTGAATGTTGCTGCGCGCGCCGATCACCAGCCGGTCCGTATCGCCGCGGAGCACGCAATTATACCAGATGCTGGCCTCTTCGCCGATGGTCACATCGCCGATGATGCGGCATCCCGGCGCGATGAAGGCGCTGGGCGCGATGCGGGGGGCCACGCCATTGAACGGCACGATGGTGACATCAGGGCGCGGGCTGGCCGGCATCTGCCTCAATCCTGCCCGCGCACGGCATAGAGCAGAGGCAGCACCGAGCCATAATCGTCCGTCCAGCCGGAAAAGCCCTTGTCCGCCACCAGCGGGCGCCACATCGCCTCCATCTCGCTGCCATCGGGGCCGGGAACGAGCTCGCGCGCGCCGAGGGCATCGAGCACGGCGGCATCGCGCGTGAAGGCAACCCAGACCGAGGCATTTTCGTGCCGCGCCTGCGGGCCTGCGCCCTGCGCATAATCATAGCGCATCAGCGCCTTCCAGCCGCGTGCCTTTGCCTCCGCGGCCAGCACGGGTTCGAGCGCGATGTAGCGATTTGAAATATGGACCAGCAGCACGCCCTTCGGCTGGAGCACATCGGCATAGGTGCCAAATGCCTCGCGCGTCAGCAGATGCATCGGGATGGCATCGGATGAAAATGCGTCGATCGCCAGCAGATCAAGGCTGGCCTTGGGCTTTTGCGCCAGGGTGAGCCGCGCATCGCCGATGATGATCGGGGCATCGGGCGTGCAGTTTTTGAGGAAGGTGAATTTGCCGCTGTCCCGCGCCAGCGATGCCATGGCGGGGTCGATTTCATAGAAGGTCCAGCTTTGCCCGGCCTTGGCATAGCAGGCGAGCGTGCCCGTGCCGAGGCCGACAATGCCGATGCGGGCAGCCGGCCCGTATAGGCCCGGCACAGCTTCAAGCGCGAGGCCGATGCCAGACATGCGGCCATAATAGGTCGTCGGCTCCAGCATCACCTTGGGATCGAGCCGCTGCAGCCCATGTGTGGTGGTGCCGTGCGCCAGCGTGCGCACGTCGCCATAGCCATCATTGCGATCGCGCATCGTATAGACGCCGAAATAGCTGCGCACACGGTTGTCCGTGGTGCTCAGCTCCAGCGTCGATGCGCCGCCAAATGCATACATCGCCGCTGCGAGCACCAGCATCAGATGCAGCCGCGATCCGACGGTGAACAGCCCGATGATCGCCAGCATCACACCGGGCACGGCCTGCACCAGGTCCATCTCGGCATTCCAGTGCTTGGCTGCGTAAGCTGCAATCGCTGCCGCCAGCACGACCATGATCCAGCGCACGCGAGTGAGCCGCCGTGCATCCATGTTGACCAGATCGGGCCAGTCAAACAGCGGCTTGGCCGGGATCAGCAGCACAGCCGCCAGGATGAGGATCGGATGTTCATAGGCCCAATCGAACATCACCGGCGCGAACAGGGCGCAGAAAAGCCCGCCCAGCGCCCCGCCGGCCGACATCACCAGATAAAACAAGGTGAGATGCCGCACGCCGGGCCGCAGATCATACATGCGGGCATGCAGCGCCACCGCCACGATGAACAGCATCAGCACGCTGGCCAGCACCGCCGCCATCCCGCCCGTCTGATCCGAAAGCAGCGATGTGCAGCCCAGCAGCAGCAGCGCATAGGGCGCGATGTTCATCAGCATGCGGGCGAGCGTGCGCCGTTCCGAAAAGGCGATGCTGAAGCTGAGCAGATAAAGACCGAGCGGGATGACCCACAACAGCGGCATCGCCATGATATCCGTGGTCAAATGCGTGGTGGTGGACAGCATCAGGCCGGAGGGCACAGCGGCCAGCACCATCCACAGCGCCATGCGGCTGGCGGCGGGGCGGGGCTCGTCCGCAATCGCGGGCTCGCCGCCGGCGGCGTCAGCGGTGTCGCGGGTGATCGTGGCCTGCCGATAGAGCGTCGCGGCGCACAGGGCGACCAGCAGGAACAGCACCGCATAAATGCCGGTCCACAGCTGGCTTTGCTGCACGCTGCCGATCATCGGCTCGACCAGCAGCGGATAGGAAATCAACCCGGCAAAGCTGCCAAGATTGGATGCCGCATAGAGCGGATAGGGATCGCGCCCGCCGCTTGCGGCATACCAGCGCTGCATCAGCGGTGCCTGGCTTGCCACCACGAAAAAGAGCGGGCCGATCGAGGCCAGCAGCAGCCACGGCACCCACAGCACCATCGATCCATCTGGCGGCGGATTGGCCGCAATCAGCCCGACCGGCAGCCACAGCGCCGCCAGCGCAAACAGCGCCACATGGGCAATGGCCTGGGTGCGCGGTGCCCGGCCGGCCAGCCAGTGCGCATAGGCATAGCCGCCCAGCAGCAGCGCCTGATAGACCAGCATCGCGCTGTTCCACACGGCCGGTGCGCCGCCCAGGCGGGGCAGGGCCATGCGCGCCACCATGGGCTGCACGAGAAAGAGGAGGAAAGATCCGAGCAGGATGGTGACGAGAAACAGACCCCGGTTCCCGCCTTTTCCCGCGGCGGTGGTTTCGCTCTCTAATGCTGCCGTTGCCATGCGTCTTTTCCAATAGAATATGTGATTGCCGGGTTCAATGCGGCGGGAAAGCGCTCATCGGTGAAATCCAGATCGGCCCGGCGTTCCATGCCCAGCCGCTCCATCAATCCCCATGATGCGCGGTTGCCGATTATCGTGAAGGCATAAACAATCGGTGCATCGAAGCGGCCAAAGGCGAGATCGAGCGTGGCGCTCGCTGCATCGCGGGCATAGCCCTGCCCCCACACTTCGGCCCGCAGCCGCCAGCCGATTTCGAATTCGCCCTGCAGATGCGTGCCCGGGCTGTCCACGCGCTTCAGCCCGCAAAAGCCGAGGATGGCGGCATCGTCCAGGCGCTCCACGATCCAGAAGCTGTGGCCAAATTCGGCCTGGCAGGCGTTGCAGCGGCGAAACATGTCTTCGTAAACGGCCCGATCCCCCAGCGGGCCCAGATGCTCCATCACCGCGGGCGTGTTCAGCCCGGCCATGAAGGGATCGATATCGCTTTCGCGCCAGCTGCGCAGGCAAAAGCGGGCATCGGCAAAGACATGGTCAGCCATCTTGATTCGTCATTTCGCGCGAAATCACTCTCTAACCTTGCAAAAGCCGCGCCGCATGGGCGGCATGGTAAGTGAGGACGCCCGAACAACCCGCACGCTTAAACGCAGTCAGGGTCTCAAGCACGAGGGCATCGCGGTCCCCCGCACCCGCCGCTGCCGCTGCCTCGATCATCGCATATTCGCCGGATACCTGATAGGCAAAGACCGGCACGGCAAAACGATCCTTCACCGCGCGCACGATATCGAGATAGGGCAGCCCCGGCTTGACCATCACGCTGTCTGCCCCTTCGGCCAGATCCATGGCCACTTCGCGCAGCGCCTCTGCGGCATTGGCGGGGTCCATCTGATAGCTTTTCTTGTCGCCCTTCAGGAGCCCGGCAGAGCCGACGGCATCGCGAAACGGCCCGTAAAAGGCGCTCGCATATTTGGCGGCATAGGACATGATCTGCACATTGCGGTGACCTGCTGCCTCCAGTGCCTGCCGGATGGCGCCGATGCGCCCGTCCATCATGTCCGAAGGGGCGATGATATCTGCGCCTGCCGCTGCCTGGTTGATGGCCTGGCGGACCAGCATGGCAACGGTTTCATCATTCAGCACCTGCCCATGCGCATCCACCAGCCCGTCCTGCCCGTGCGCGGTATAGGGATCGAGCGCAACATCGGTCAGCACGCCAATGGCATCGCCATGCGCCGCCCGGATCGCCCGGATCGCCCGGCACATCAGATTATCAGGGTTCAGCGCCTCTTCGCCGCCGTCGCTGCGCAGCGCCTTTGGCGTGTTGGGGAACAGCGCAACCACCGGAATGCCAAGGCTGATTGCCTCGCCCGCGCGCGCCACAATGCCATCGACAGACCAGCGCGACACGCCGGGCAGGCTGGCAATCGGCTCTTCCACGCCGTCGCCTTCGGTGATGAAGAGCGGCCAGATGAGATCGGCTGCGGCAAGGCCGTTTTCGCGGTGCAGGGCGCGGCTCCACGCGCTCATCCGGGTGCGGCGCAGCCGGGTGGCGGGAAAGGCGCCAGGGGGCGTGGCATCAGTCATGGCACCGCTTAGCCCAGCCGATTCATGGTGAACAGCCCCATTTTGGCCGGTTGGCGCGCCTCAGCCTTCAAGCAGCTCCATCGGCACATGAATGGTGCGGATGGCAAGCCGCACCTCCACCAGAAACAGCACCAAAGACGCGAGCATCAGCAGCATCGCAATGATGAACGCGGCCGCCACCGGCAGCGCCAGCCCGGCCTGCCCCGATCCGAACAGGAACAGCATGGCCACCATCAGGCACACGACGATGCCGCAGGCGACCGCCAGCGCGATCGACCAGTTGATGATGTCCATCCGCCGATCGAGAATGCGCAGCTCGCGCACCATACGGCGGCGCTCCTCTTGTCCGCCTGTGCCCGCTTCGAGCCGCGCCATCAGATCGCGCGAACGATCGACCACGCGGGCAAGCCGGCCGGTAACGACATTGAGCACGCCGCCGGTCGCCACCAGCAGAAACACCGGGCCCAGCGCAATCTGGATGGTGTGGGTCAGCATGTCGCTGCCTGGGGTCATGATGCCGTGCTCCGCGGCGCTCAGATGCTGTGCTCGAGCGCAGGGGTGTTGACCCCCTTGGACTGGAGATATTTGCGGATGTTGCGCGCGGCCTGGCGCAGGCGCTGTTCGTTTTCGACAAGCGCAATGCGCACAAACCCCTCGCCATCCTCGCCATAGCCGACGCCCGGAGCCACAGCGACCTTGGCCTGTGTCAGCAGCTGTTTGGAAAATTCCAGGCTGCCCATATGGGCCAGCGCGGGCGGCAGCGGCGCCCAGGCAAACATCGACGCCCGCGGCGCAGGGATATCCCAGCCTGCACGGCCAAAGGCTTCGACCAGAATGTCGCGCCGCTTGTGATAAAGATCGCGGTTTTTCTGCACGATATCCTGCGGGCCATTGAGCGCGGCACAGGCCGCCGCCTGAATCGGTGTGAACGCGCCATAATCGAGATAGGATTTCACCCGCGTCATCGCCGCGATCAGCGTCTTGTTGCCCACGGCAAAGCCCACGCGCCAGCCTGCCATCGAAAAGGTCTTCGACATCGAGGTGAATTCGATCGCGACATCCTTTGCCCCCTTCACCTGCAGGATCGAAGGCGTTGGCCGGCCATCATAATAAAGCTCTGAATAAGCGAGATCGGAAATGATCCAGACGCTGTTTTCTCGTGCCCAGGCGACCAGCCGCTCGTAAAAGCTGAGATCAACGGTCTCCGCTGTCGGATTGGAGGGATAGTTGACCACCAGCAGCGTGGGGCGCGGCACCGTATACTGGATGGCGCGATCGAGCGCTGCAAAATAGGCCTCGTCGGGGGTGGTCGGCACGCTGCGGATGGTTGCCCCGGCAATGATGAAGCCAAAGGTATGGATGGGATAGCTGGGGTTGGGCGCCAGCACCACATCGCCCGGCGCGGTGATGGCGGTCGCCAGGCTGGCCAGCCCTTCCTTCGAGCCGAGCGTCACCACCACCTCGCTTTCGGGATCGACATCGACGCCAAAGCGGCGGCCATAATAATTGGCCTGGGCGCGGCGCAG
>CAZFYJ010000043.1:0-6470 GCA_964523215.1 uncultured Sphingomonadaceae bacterium
CCAGCGCGGCATCAAAGCTGTCCACACGGATGACCTGCAGCAGCGGGCCGAACATCTCGATATCCGGGCGTTCCTTCATCTCGGTCACATCGATGATGCCGGGCGTGAGGAACGGGCGATTGGCGACCGGGCGCGTCATGTGCCGCACCACCTTGCCGCCGTTGGACATCAGGATGAGAAAGCTCTCGGTCAGCCCGTCGGCGGTTTCATTGTCGATCACCGGGCCCATGAAGGGGGGCGGCGTGCTGTGCGGCTCGCCCACGATGAGACGGTTGGCGAGCGTGCGCACCTCGCTCACCACGGCATCATAGAGCGCATCCTTCACGATCAGGCGGCGCGCATTGCTGCATCTTTGCCCGGCCGAGAGGAAGGCGGACTGCACCACCAGCACCGCAGCTGTTGCAACATCGGGCGTATCCCACACCAGAATCGGATTGTTGCCGCCCATTTCCAGGGCGAGAATCTTGTCCGGCCGGCTGGCAAATTGCCTGTTGAGCGCAAGGCCTGTCGGCGCGCTGCCAGTGAACAGGAGGCCATCGATCCCGGGGTGGGCGGCAAGCGCCTTGCCTTCCTCCGGCCCGCCGATCACGATGCGCACCAGCCCCGAATTGATGCCCGCACGATGCATCAGCTCAACGAGAAAGCTGCCGGTTGCCGGGGTTTTTTCCGATGGCTTGAACAGCACGGCATTGCCCGCCAAAAGCGCGGGCACGATATGGCCATTGGGCAGATGCGCCGGAAAATTATAGGGGCCGAGCACTGCGAGCACGCCATGCGGCTTGTGGCGCACGGCATTGCGCGCCTGCAACCCGCCCTCGATCCGGCGCTGCGATGTGCGCTCGGCATAGGCCTTGACCGCGATATCCACCTTGGCGATCACCGATTCGACCTCGCTGCGAGCCTCCCACAGCGGCTTGCCGGTTTCGCGGGCAATCAGATCAGCAAGCTTTTCGCTTTCGGCCTTCACCAGATTGGCATAGCGGCGCAGCGCATCCACCCGGGATGTCAGCGGTTTTGCTGCCCATTCCGGCCAGGCGGCGGCAGCCGTTGCCACCTCGGCATCGACATTGCCACGCTTGCCGCGCCACAAGATGGCGCCCGTCGCCGGTTCGTAGGAAATGAAATCGTCCATGTCTGCGCGTATCGCTTGAGCCCTTGATGACCTGTCTGACGGGAATAGCGTTAATGCCGCATGGTTAACAGCCAATAAAGCACGGCGCTGTTTTGGCATGATTGGGGGATGAATGTGCGGGGCCCTTTGCGGCGGCAACAGCCACTTGGCCATTCAGGGATAAGGGCGTGCACTGGCTCGTGCACTGGGCTGCGCACCGGCCCTGAAATTGGGGGGCTGCACAGCAGCACTTTTCCGCGATAAGGGTGTGGCCATGCCGCCGCCGGACCCCATGATCAGCGATCCTGTGCCCATCCCCGCCGAGAAGGCCGCCGGGAAGGCCGCCAGTCGGGATCAGCGAAAGGATCGGCGGCAAGCCCAGGGGCACACCCCAGGCTGGCGCGATCATTATTGGTGGTCGCACGATGGTTTGCGCCTCCACGCGCGCCATTATCCCGCCCAGCGCGGGGCCGCAGGACCGCCGCTGCTGTGCATTCCCGGCCTCACGCGCAATGCCCGCGATTTCGAGGCACTGGCCCCGGCGCTGGCGGCCTATGGCGATGTCTATGCGCTTGATCTGCGCGGACGCGGGGAAAGCGCTTATGCGGCCGATCCGATGAGCTATGTGCCGCTGACCTATGTGCAGGATGTGGTGCGCCTGCTCGATGGGCTGGACATCGGCCGCTGCGCCATCATCGGCACCTCGCTGGGCGGGATCGTGGGGATGATTCTGGCAGCAGCGGAGCCGGGGCGGGTTGCCGGGCTGGTGCTGAACGATGTCGGCCCCGCGATCGAGCAGGCCGGGCTGGCGCGCATCCGATCCTATGTGGGGGCAGCGCAGGCGCAGCCCACCTGGCTTCACGCCGCGCGCATGGTGGCGGCGACCAATGCCGGCATTTATCCTGATTTCGGAATTGATGACTGGCTGCGGATGGTCAAAAGATCGCACCGGCTGAGCGCGGAAGGGCGCATCGTGCCCGATTATGACCGGCGCATTGCAGAGCCATTCCGGATGCCCGGCGGCGAGGCCGGCGTCGATCTGTGGCCGGCCTATAAAGCGCTCAAGGCCATCCCGATCCTGATCGTGCGCGGTGCGCTTTCCGACATATTGGCCGCAGACATTGCCACCGAAATGGCCGCATATCATCCCGCTGCCACGCTGCTCACGCTGCCCGCGGTCGGCCATGCCCCCACGCTGGATGAGCCCGAAGCAGCAACCGCCATCGCGGCATGGGCGCAATCGCTTGCGCCTGCGGCCAGCCCCGCGGCATGACGCGATTGCCCCCGCCAGGCCCGCCAAAGCGCATTCTCCACGCCCACAGCAGCTTTTCGCTGGGCGGCAAGGAAGCACGGGCGACCCGGCTGATGAACCTGTTTGGCGCCAGCGCGGCGCATGTCGTGCTCTCTGCCGTGCCCGATGCGCTGGGGGCCCGCAATGCCATCGACCCCGCCATTGCCGTCAGCTTTCCCGGCGAAGCCGCACCGGCGCTGCATGGCCGCCCGGGGCTTTCCCGCTATCGTGCCCTTGCCGCCTATATGGCGGGCTTTGATCTGGTGCTCAGCTATAATTGGGGTTCCATGGATGCGGTGATGGCGCACCGCATGGGCCGTGCCGGGCTGCTGGGCAGCGCCGGGCGGAGCCTGCCGCCGCTGATCCATCATGAAGACGGGTTCAATGCCGATGAAAGCGTGCGGCTGAACTGGAAACGCAATGCCTTTCGCCGTCAGGCCCTCAAAAGCGCGGCGCGGCTGATCGTGCCATCACGCACGCTGGAGCGGATTGCGCTTGGCATCTGGGGCATGCCCGTGCGGCGGCTGGAGCGCATTGCCAACGGCATCGATGTCGCCGCCTATCGCGCCCGCCCGGCGGCCGATGCGATCCCCGGTTTTGTGCGGCGGCCCGGCGAGCTGATCGTGGGGACGATCGCCGGGCTGCGCCCGGTCAAGAACCTGGCGATGATGGTGCAGTCGCTGCACCATGTGCCGCCCCATGTGCGGCTGATCCTGGTGGGCGAAGGGCCGGAAATGGGGCCGCTCCAGGCGCAGGCAGCGGCGCTGGGCGTGGCGGATCGCGTCCTGTTTCCGGGCTTTCTGCCGCTGCCGCAGCGCTATATCGGCCATTTCGACATTTTTGCGCTCACCTCGCACAGCGAACAATTCCCGATTGCGCTGGTCGAGGCCATGGCCGCGGCCCGGCCGGTTGCCGCAACCGATGTGGGGGATGTGGCGGCAATGGTGGCCGAGGCCAATCGCCCCTTCATCACCCCGCCGGGCGATCTGGCGGCCTTTGCCCAGAGCCTCAATATCCTTGCCTCTGCACCCGGCATGCGCAGCGACATCGGCATTGCCAACGAACGCCGCGCCGCCGCCGAATATGAAGAGGCGCAGATGCTGGCGGCCTATGCGCGGCTCTACGGCCTGCCGCTTCCGGCTGCCGATAAGCGTTGACAAGGCGGCGGCACTGCCGCTTAGCTCTGGGTCAGAGGGGCGCGGCCCCTGATTGAGGGCAAGGATCGCATATGTTCAAAGGGCTTCAGCCGATCCGCTATGGCGGACGCGAGGTTTGGCCGCTGGTGGAGGGCGGCAAGGGTGTTTCGGCGACCAACCATGCCAGCTCGGGCGCATGGGCAGCCGCTGGCGGCATCGGCACGGTCTCGGCCGTCAATGCAGACAGCACCGACGCCGACGGCCGCATCATCCCCCAGATCTATCATGGCGCGACGCGCGCCGAACGGCATCAGGAGCTGATCCGCTATGCCATTGACGGGGCGGTGGAGCAGGTGCGCCGCGCCTATGACATTGCCGCCGGCCGGGGCGCGATCAACATCAATGTGCTGTGGGAAATGGGCGGCGCGCAGGCGGTGCTGCACGGCGTGCTCGAACGCACCCGCGGACTGGTGACCGGTGTCACCTGCGGGGCCGGGATGCCTTACAAACTCTCTGAAATCGCAGCGCAATATGGCGTCAGCTATCTGCCGATCATCAGCTCTGCCCGCGCCTTCCGCGCGCTGTGGAAACGCGCCTATCACAAGGCGGCGGAATGGATGGCGGCGGTCGTCTATGAAGATCCGTGGCTGGCCGGCGGGCATAATGGCCTTTCCAATGCCGAAGACCCGCGCCAGCCGGAGCCGCCCTATCCGCGAGTGAAGGCGCTGCGCGAAACGATGCGCGAATGCGGCATTGCCGATGATGTGCCGATCGTGATGGCAGGCGGCGTGTGGCATCTGCGCGACTGGAACGACTGGATCGACAATCCGGAGCTGGGCCAGATTGTCTTCCAGTTCGGCACCCGGCCCTTGCTGACACAGGAAAGCCCCATTCCGCAGGCGTGGAAGGATGCGCTGACCCGGATCGAGCCGGGCGATGTGCTGCTGCATCGTTTTTCGCCCACGGGCTTTTATTCAAGCGCGGTGCGCAACCCGTTTCTGCGCAATCTCGAAGCCCGTTCCGAGCGGCAGATCGCCTTTTCGGGCGAACAGGCGGGCGATCACACCCACCAGCTTGATGTTGGCGTGAAAGGCCGGAATTTCTGGGTGACGCGCGGTGATTTGCTGCGCGCGCGCGAATGGTTTGGCGCGGGCTTCACCAGCGCGCTCAAGACGCCGGACAACACCCTGATCTTCGTGACCGACACGGAGCGGGACGAGATTCGCAAGGATCAGAAGGATTGCATGGGCTGCCTGTCTCACTGCGCCTTTTCCGCATGGAAGGATCATGACGATCACAGCACGGGCTATCTCGCCGATCCGCGCAGCTTCTGCATCCAGAAATCGCTGCAGAATATTGCGCATGGCGCACCGATTGACGAGAATCTGATGTTTGCCGGGCACGCCGCCTATAAGTTCAAGCAGGATCCCTTTTATTCAAACGGCTTTGTGCCGACCGTGAAGCAGCTGGTCGACCGTATCCTGACCGGCGATTGAGCCCGCTGCGCCAGCGATCAGCTGGTTGGGCTGCTCGCCGGGGCGGCGGGGGCTGACGGTTTTTCGACCGGCAGCGCCTCATAATTGTCGGGCGTCAGATCGATGCGTTCGATGCGCGGCTTGTCGCTGCGGGTGCGCAGGCGGGTGCCGGTCTGATCCTGCCCTTCGATGTAGCGCGAGGTGTATGTATAGCGCTCGACCATGTAAAAGGCGGGATTGCTGTCTGCTGCCGTTGGCTTGAGCGGGGCATAAAGCCGCGATTTGATCGAATCGATCACCGGCCGTGCCCAGCCCCGCGTCGAGCCGCTCGAACGCAGGATTTCGATATCGCTGACATTGCCATTGGCATTGACCCAGAAGCCGATATCCATCCAGCGATCGACGAACTGGCCGCCCTGATCACCCAGGATCGCCATATCCTTGTTGTCGGCATTGGGGATGGTGTCCACCGTGCGGATGGGCTGCGCCGAAATGAGGATCGGGCGTGCGGTGCCATTGGTTTCGGTGAAGCGCTTGAGGATGGCGAGCGTGCGGTCCATCTTTCCCGCCTCGCGATCGAGCCGGGCAAGAAACACATCGGCAATCAGCTTCACATCCGGGGCCTTGTCGGTCGGATCGGTCACCACCTTGTCGATGATGGCGAGCGCGTCCGCGGTCTCCGGCTCCAGCTTGGCCTGCTTGGCCCAGCTATATTTGGTCATGCCGTGGCGCAGCGCCGCATAGAGCGCGACACGGGCATGGCCGGCCTTGGTCGCCTCTTCAACAACATCCTTGTAAATGCGGAAGGCTTCGAGCGGATAGCCCAGCCGTGCCCGGCTGTCTCCCACCTCGATCTGCGCGATCATGAGCCGCGGGTCGCTCTTCGCCACGCCCGATTTCAGCGCATCGCGCATATCGAGCACGGCAAGCTGATAGGCCTTGCCCTCGCCCAGATGCTCGGCAACCCGGCCCGATGCACGAAACAGATCGGATACTTCGATCGGATAGGTCTTGCTGAACCGGCGGGTGCGATCAGCCGTGCGGCCAAGCGTTGCCTTGGCCCCGCGATAATCGCCCGAGACAAACTGATTTTCCCCATGGGCAAGCGCGGCGCGGATTTCCTCATCCGGCGGGCAGCCGCGGGCAATGCAATCGGCGAGCGCCTGCGCCGTTTCCTTCAGCGAACGGCCAGTGACGACGATTTCGCGTGACGCAGGCTCTTCGGCCTTCTTGTCTTTCTCTTGCGCGGCGGCGGGCAGCGGGGCAACAACTCCAACCGCGGCGGCGGCAAGCATCAAAAACATCTGATTGCGCATCGTGATCCATCCCCTGACAGCGAGCCGGCGCGGCTCCTCATCGCCCATCTAGGCCAAGCGTATTACTGGAGCAAGACAGTATTTCGGCCCGATGAACGCCCGGTGAATGACCCAGTGAATGACCCCGTGGATCTGCCGGAG
>CAZFYJ010000043.1:6570-12347 GCA_964523215.1 uncultured Sphingomonadaceae bacterium
GCCCGATGAACGCCCGGTGAATGACCCAGTGAATGACCCCGTGGATCTGCCGGAGACCTGCCAATGAAGGACGCGTCGGCGCGCCTCAGGCCATATCGGCCTTGCTGCGCTGCGTGCCGCGCCGCTGCTCGCGCCACAGGATGGTGAGCCCGCTTGCGATCACCAGTGCCGCACCCGCCCAGGTGGCCAGCGCCGGCGCCTGATCGAACAGCCACCAGCCAAGCAGCGCCGCCCAGACCAGCCCGACATAATCGACCGGCAGGACAATCGCGACCGGGGCCAGCCGCAACGCCGCCGTCAACAGCAGCTGCGCCAGTGCGCCCGCGAGACTGAGGCCGGCGATCAGCCCCCAGACCATCGGCGCATGCGCACCGACAAAGAAGGGCAGCGCCAGCCCGAGCGGGAGCATGGACAACAGGCTGAACCAGAAGACCGTGATCATCGGTGCTTCTGTGCGGCCAAGATCGCGGATCGCAACCGAGACCAGCGCGGTCATGAAAGCGCCCACGAGCGCCACCGCCACGCCCGCCAGATGGCCGGAGCCAGCGGCGGCCGCGCTACCGCCAAAAGGGCCTGTGATGATGAGCACGCCGACAAAGCCGATGATGATCGCGCTCCAGCGATGCCGCCCCACGGCTTCGCCCAGCAGCAGCACGGCCAGCAGGGTGCCGAAAATCGGCACGCTATAGCCGATCGCAGTTGCCTCTGGCAGCGGCAGCAGGACGACCGCGGTAAAATTGAGGATCATCGCCGCCACGCCCAGTGCGGTGCGCCGGGCATGGGCGGGCAGGCGCGCAGTTTTCAGCACGGCCAGCCGCTCGCCCGTCAGCGCCATCCAGCCCAAAATCAGCGGCAGCGCCGTCAGCTGGCGGAAAAACAGCGATTCGACGACATGCACGCCCTGTTCGGCCGCACGCTTTACCAGCGCAAACATGATGGCGAGCATCAGCGTCGCCAGCAGGCGGAGCGCTACGCCCAGCAGCGGCCGATGGGGCAATGCCGGGCGCACGCGCATTCAGGCAGCGGCGTCAGCGATCAGCGCCTGGCCTTTTTGCCGGCAGCAGGCTTCACGAATTTCAGCGTCATGCGATCGCTTTCGCCAATGGCGAGAAATTTTTCGCGGTTCACGTCGCCCTCGGCCAGCCGCGGCGGCAGGGTCCACACGCCCTTGGGATAGTCCTTTGTGTCCTTTGGATTGGCATTCACCTCGGACGCGCCGACATAGGTAAATCCGGCTTCTTCGGCCAGCTTGCGCACCGTTGACGTCTTGATGTAGCCGCTGTCGCGTTCCTTCGCGCTATCGGCATCTTCGTTCAGCCGGTGGTCTTCAATCCCCAGCACACCGCCGGGCTTCAGCATGGCATAGATTTCGCGGAACGCCTCTGCCGAATAGTCCGCCCGGTCTTCCTTGCCGCTGCCCATGCGCCAGTTGTGTACATTGCGGAAGGTGAGCACGGCATCGGCGGTGCCCGGGGCAACCGGGGTGCCGCCCAGCAAGGTCGGGAAATTGGCGACCGCCACCTTGCCGTAGAGCGTCGCATCCTTGGCCAGAAACTTGTTCACATTTTCGGTGCCGCGCATCGGCGGGGCGACGATCAGCTTGCCCTTGTCGCGCAGATAGGGTGCCAATATTTCGGTATACCAGCCGCCGCCCGGCCACAGCTCGACCACGGTGTGCGTCGGCTTGATGCCGAAAAACTGGAGCGTGGCCACCGGATTGCGGAATTTGTCGCGCGCCTTGTTGGCATCGCTGCGATGTGCGCCGGCAACAGCCGCCTCCAGCGCCTTGGTCTGGGCCGTGGCGGTCTTTGGCTTGGCCACGGCGGCATCGAGCCAATAAGCGCCGCCACCCAGCGTGATGGCGGAGGCAGACGCCAGGATGGCGAGTGCGGAAATCTTGCGCATGATGAAGGTTCCTCTTGCTAAACAATGGCGAGGCGAACATGGGCGGGCCATGGCGCTTATGCAACCCCGGTTTTGGGACCAGTTTTCAGCCTTGCAGCAGCCGCTGGTGATCGGCGCGATCATCGCGGCCCTGATCGCGCTGGGATCCGCACTGGCCGATCGGCGGCGCATGCGGCGCGGCACGCTGGATGCCGTGGGGTTCATGCCCTGGGCGGGGATCAATCTGGCAGCGATCATGGCGACCGTGGTGCTGCTCGCGCTCTACATCAGCGGGCGGCATATCGATTTCTAGCGCGCTGCCCGATCAGGCGGGAAGCACCTGATGGTCAAGTCATCGGGGCACACAAAGCGCTTGGAGCGGATCGGGGCCGGGGTCCAGCGCCCGCCGAATCAGGCCATCTGCAACAGCATCTCTGCCAGCCCAAGCAGCCAGCGCACGGCCGCCACGGCAGCAGCGGCGAGCGAAAGCGCCGCGGCGCCAAGCTGCTCCACGACGGCGACTGGCGCGGCGATCAGCGCGCCAGCAGGGCCGGAAAGTGCAGCGCCCTTGCCCTCCATGATCGCGCCATGCGCCCCCCATCCGGCCAGAAATGCGAAGAGATACAACGCCTTGATACGAAGACTTGACGTCATGACTGGCGCGCCACGATGCCGCGTGCGGGCCACAGCAGGCCAGCCTTTGGGCCAGAGACGCAACGCGAATCGCGACCGGAGTTTCGGGCGGCGTGCGCGGTGCGACGCAAAGATGGGCCAGCGCGGCATCATGCAATGGAGCATAGTGCCTCGCTGCGGGCCGGGCAAGAGGCCTTGCTGCGCCGCGCACTGGCCAGCGCAGCGCACCGGGCAGACAGGGTCTGGGCATTGCGTTGCGCGTGCAGCGCCGTTAAGGCCAGCCCCCAGCAGCGGGTGGCACGTCGGATTTGGGGCGATTTTATTTGACAGACAATGATGTGAACGGGCGGCAAATCTTTCATCTGGACGGGCCATCCGAACGGCTTGATCCGCGCATCCATGCGGTGCGGGACGATCTGTGCGATCTGGCGCTCGCCGCGCGCCATTTTGCCCCGCATTATGCCGCCGCCATCGGGCGCTGCTGCCGCGTCCCTTATGCCCCTCTGATGACCGCGCCAGACCCCGACGCCGAACAGGGCAGCGAAGTGCTGGCCGGCGAGTATTTTTTCGTGCTGGATGAGCGCAGCCATGGTGCCGCCGGGCACTGGGCCTGGGGCTATTGCGGGCATGATCATTATGTCGGCTATGTGCCGAGCGCGGCACTGGGCCCCGCGCCGGATACCGCCGGGGCCGCACCAATGATGGCAGCGCAGACCGGCGCAACGCCGGGCGGGGCATCGCCGGACCCGGTGGCGCTGGCCCGGGCGCGCATCGGCACACCCTATCTGTGGGGCGGACGCGGCGGCGGCGGGCTTGATTGTTCGGGCCTGGTGCAAAGCGTGTTTGCCGCGTGCGGAATCGCCTTGCCGCGCGACAGCGACCTGCAAATGGCCGCCCTTGCCGATGCGCCAGCCGCGCAGCCGCCCTATCGGCCCGGCGATCTGGTCTTTTTCAAGGGGCATGTCGGCATCATGGCGGATGATCGCAATCTGATCCACGCCACCAAAGAGGGCATGACCACCCGGATCGAGCCACTGGACGATGTCGTTGCCCGCATTGCCCGCGAAACGGGCGGCGATGCCATCCTGGCCGCCCGCCGCATCTGGGCGGGCTGACTGGCCATGGCACAGATTTTCATCGATGGTGCAGCGGGCACGACGGGCCTGGAGATTGAGGCGCGGCTGGCGGGGCGGGCCGGCTTCACCCTGATCCGGCTTGATGCGGCAGAGCGCAAGGATCCTGCCCGGCGCGCAGAGGCGCTGAATGCGGCCGATGTGGCGATTTTGTGCCTGCCGGACGAGGCAGCGCGCGATGCCGTCTCGCGCATTGCCAATGGCCGCACGCGCATCATCGATGCCTCGTCTGCCCATCGCACCGCGCCCGGCTGGACCTACGGCTTTCCGGAGCTTGGCTTCGATGTCGCCGGGGCGGCCCGGCTGTCCAATCCCGGCTGCTACCCCACTGGCTTTCTGGCGCTCGTCGCCCCGCTGGTGCGCGCCGGCCTGATCCCGGCGGATTGGCCGCTGTGCGTGCATGCAGCCTCCGGCTATTCGGGCGGGGGCAAGGCGCTGATCGCACGTTTCACGGCGGACGAGCCGGATATTGCGCTGCGCAGCTATGCCCTGGCGCTGGGGCACAAGCATGTGGCCGAAATGCAGATGCATGCAGGGCTGACGCACCCGCCCGTTTTTTCGCCGATCGTGGTGCCTGCCTATCGCGGCATGCTGGTGGAGGTGCCGCTGCCGCTGGATCGGCTGCCCGGCGCGCCTTCGCCCGCGGCGCTGCGCGATTGCCTCGCGGCCTGCTTTGCGGGCTCGCCGCTGATCCGCGTGCATGACAGCCAGCCGGAGGAGCTGCTTTTGCGCACCCATGCCGCCCCCAGCGACCGGATGGACCTTTATGTCGCTGCCGATGGCGCAGGGCGGCAGGCGCGGCTGATCGCGCAGCTGGACAATCTGGGCAAGGGCGCCGCCGGTGCCTGCGTGCAGAGCCTCAATCTGATGCTCGGCCTGCCGATGGACGAAGGATTGCATCTGTGACGGCCGCAATCGAAATCGAAGGCCTCTCCAAAATCTATGCCAATGGCAAGCATGCGCTGTCATCGGTCAATCTGACGGTGGAGCGCGGCACCATCCTCGGCCTGCTCGGCCCCAATGGCGCGGGCAAATCGACGCTGATCAACATCCTGGCCGGGCTGGTGCGCAAAACGGCCGGCACGGCGCGCATCTGGGGCTTTGACATCGATGCCGATCCGCGCAACGCCAAATTGTCCATCGGCATCGTGCCGCAGGAAGTGGTGTTCGATCCGTTTTTCACGCCCTATGAAACGCTGGAGCTGGTGGCAGGGCTTTATGGCGTCAGAAAGGCGGAGCGGCGCAGCATGGAATTGCTGCGTGCGATGCACCTGGAGGACAAGGCCCATGCCTATGCCCGCACCCTCTCCGGGGGCATGAAGCGCCGCCTGCTGGTGGCAAAGGCGATGGTGCACGCCCCGCCGATCATCGTTCTCGACGAGCCGACCGCAGGCGTGGACATCGAATTGCGCCAGCAGCTGTGGGCCTATGTGCGCCAGCTCAATGCCGAGGGTGTGACCGTGGTGTTGACCACCCATTATCTCGAAGAGGCCGAACAATTATGCGATCGCATCGCCATCATCAATCATGGCGCGCTGATTGCCAACAAGCCGACGCGAGAGCTGGTCGGCATGGCGCGCGAAAAGGCGGTGCTGCTGACGCTCGACCGGCCGATCGCCACGCTGCCGGCGCATGCCGATTTCGAGCGGGTGGAGCACGTGAACGAACGCCAGATCCGCATTGTCTATAATCTCGACAAGAGCAATGCCGGGGCCGTGATGGCGGCCGTCCAGGCGGGCGGCGTGGCGATTGTCGACGTGTCGACCGAAGAAGCCGATCTGGAAGACGTGTTTCTCCAGCTCACTGCGGACCGGCGCGAACCGTCGCCCACCATCTGAAAGGCCGGGCCGGGCCAAGCCAGCTTCGTCAAATGCGCCTGCCGCGCCGTTCATCACGGCGAAAGCACAGCGCATCCATGATCATGCGCAACAGGGGCGATCATCGGGGGCACAACCATGATGGAGGTGCATGATGCGCGCTTACAGCCGGTTTCTCTTCCGTTTTCCGCGCCTGCTCGGCTTTGTTGGCGGGGCGGCGCTGGTGCTGGCGCTGACCCTGCCGGTTTATGCCCATCCGGGCCGCACGCCCCACGTCCACATCCTGAAAGCGCCGATTGCCTGGGTGTAT
>CAZFYJ010000044.1:0-12057 GCA_964523215.1 uncultured Sphingomonadaceae bacterium
GCACAGCAGCGCCATCGTGCCGAAGCTTGCCCAGGCATGCCATTTGTAAAGCAGCACGGCGATTGAGGGCGCGACGACATAGGCCGCACCATTGACCGAGGCAACCAGCCCGGCGACCCGGCCCTGCAAGCCGCGGCCGACAGCCAGCGATGCGCCCGCCGTAAAACCGGGGCGAAACAGGCCAAAGCCGACCGAGGCAAGCGCCATGCCGAGCATGATCGCGTGCAAATCCGTGCCCGCCCCCATCACCACACAGCCGACACCGCCGATCAGCAGGCCCCACAGCATCGCCGTGGCGGGCCGCAGGTGCAGCATGGGGATCAGCCCCCATTGGGCGACAAGCGTGGCCATGGCGCCGCACATCATCACCAGCGCAATCGGCTGGGCAGCTGCCTCTGGCGTCGCGCGCAGCCCCAGCACATCCATCACGAAAAAGCCGGCAACCCCCAGCAGCATGGCGTGCGCCTGGCTGCCCAGCAGCCCGCCCAGCATCCAGGGCCAGATGCGCGGATCGCGCCAGCTGGTCAGATCCGCATCGGCCGTGCGCGCCGTGCTGCCACCCGCATCCGCGGCAGCTGCCTCTGCGCCCATATCCGGCGCAAGTGCGGCACTGCTGGGATAGGCCATCACCTGCCCGCTGGCGGCAAAACGCGGATCGTCATTAGGCAGCATCAGGCGCAAGGCAATCAGCAGGGCAATGCCAATGCCCGCAAAGCTGATCAGCGGCCCGGAAAGCCCGAACAGCGGCAGGATGAGAAAGGGCGCCACGGTCGGGCCAATGATCGTTCCCAGCCCGAATGAGGATGCCAGCAGCGACAGCGATTTGGTGCGCTCCTCGCCATGGGTGCGCGCCGCGATATAGGCCTGGACTGCAGGCGGCGAGGCCGATCCAAGCCCTCCATAAAGGGTGCGGAACAGCGCGAACAGGGCAAAGCACAGCCCCCCGCTGATCCAGCCGGAAAGCCCGGCCCACAGCGCCAGCCCGCACAGCCCCATTGATGCGCTGAAGCCGATGACCCCGAGCGCCATCAGCGTGCGCCGCCCCCTCTTGTCAGACTGGCGGGCCCAATAAGGGGCGGTCAGCACCCATAGCAGCGCCGACCAGCTGAAGGCCGCAGATACGAGCACATCGGCCATGCCCAGCTTTGCGCCCAGCGTGGGCAGCACGGATTGCATGGCAGTATTGCCCGCCGCAGCGACCAGCATCACCCCATAAAGAACGGCCAGCCGCCCGGCAGGGATTGCCGCCTGCACCTCCCCTGACGGTGCGCTTCCAGCCGCGGGGGGCGAAGGTTCCGTGCCGTGCATGGCCCATGGCTGTGGCATCCGGCGAAGCAGGGCGCAAGCATTTGCCTTGCATCGCCCGCCCATTTTTGTAGTTTGCCCCACCGATCGACACATCCCCCGCAACGGAAAGCCAGCCTATGTCTCGCGGACATGCCACCGCCAATGCACGCCAGCGCAGCCTGAAGGCGCGAATCATGTCAAAGCTGGGCCCCTGGGGTGTGTTTGTGGCAGGCTTTATCCGCCATCCATCGATGGTGGCATCGATCGTGCCTTCATCGCCAACGCTGATCCGCCACATGCTCAAACCCGTGGACTGGGCGCAGACGCGCCTGTTTGTCGAATATGGGCCGGGCGTCGGCACCTTCACGCGCCCGTTGCTGGAAAGGATGCGCGGCGATGCAACGCTGATCGTGATCGACACCAATGCTGATTTCATTGATTATCTGCGCCGCGAAATCCCCGACAGCCGGCTGATCGCGGTCCATGGTTCGGCGGCCGATGTGGTGGATATCGTGCGCGCGCAGGGTTTTGAAACGGCCGATTATGTGCTCTCCGGCCTTCCCTTTTCCAATCTGCCGCCGGAATTGGGCGCCGCCATCGGCAAAGCGACACAGGCCATTTTGCGGCCGGGCGGTGCCTTTCTCGTCTATCAGTTCCGCGCCAAGGTGAAGGAGAGCCTGGTGCCCTTCTTCAGCCATATCGACGAGGCGATGGAATATTGGAACATTCCGCCCTGCTGCCTGTTCTGGGCATGGAAAGACGCCCAATAGGCACAGCCGGGGTCACAAACTCGGGGTCAGGATCTAATCCTTGACGCCGAAATTGATGCGGCGCGACACATTATAATCCGCCGCCGCCACAATCAGCCACGATAGCCACCAGCGCAGCCGCGTGATCGGCCCGGCGCGGCGCTTATGCTCTGCCAGCAACACCTCGCGCGAGGCGGCTTTGGCATCGTCGAGCACGTCGCGCACGGCTGCTGCAAAGCCTGCATCCTGAACCCTGAGCATGATTTCGACATTGATATAGAGGCTGCGAACATCGAAATTGGCCGATCCGATATAGGCCACATCATCCGCCACGACGAGCTTGCGGTGCAGCTTGGTCGAGAGATATTCGAAAATGCGTGCCCCCCGCCGCAGCAGAAAACCATAGAACAGGCGCGATGCCCCGATGGTGGCGCCATTGTCGCTCTTGCTCGGCAAGACGAGGTGGAGCGCGCCGGTTTGCCGCGCCATCCGGCCGACGCGCCGCATGATCCCGGTCGATGGGGTGAAATAGGCCATCGACATGTCGATCCGCGCCGCCGCCTCCATATCGCGCAGCAGATTGACAGCCCAGGGCGAGGGCCTGCGCCCCGGCCCGCCCAGATGCAGCGAAAGCGCGCCATGCTCTGCCTTCCACACGCGCACGAGACGGCGCAGCGCCCGCCAATTCACGCGGCCTGATTCAGCCAGCGACCAGAGGCGGCGCATATAATCGTCCAGCTGCGCCACGATCGGCCCGCTGATGACAACACCGCTATCGGCCCAGCCATTGTCCTCGGGCGGCGCAAAATCATCATTGCCGATGTTGTAGCCGCCGATCAGCGCCTCGCGGCCATCCGCCAGCGTGATTTTCTGATGATTGCGCACCAGATAGCGCAAGCTCCAGCGCGCGCCGAAATAGCGCACCTCTCCGCCCGCCTTGCGCAGCGGATCAAACAGCGCATCAGGAGTTTCCGCGCTGCCGAAACTGTCCACCAGAAGATTGACCGCGACCCCCCGCGCCGCAGCGGCCGCCAGTGCTGCGACGACATGACGCCCCACGCTGTCTGCGGCGAATGTATAATATGTGAGCCGCAGGCTGCGTGTCGCGCGGCTGATCACATAGATCAGCGCGGCCAGGCGATCATCGGGTGCCACCACCAGTTCGAGCCTGTGCTCCCCAACCTGCATGGCTGCTCCTTAATGGTGCCGTGCAGCCGTGAAAAGGCCAAAGCGGCGCTGCATTTCTTGACTCGCAGACATTTTCGGCCTAGCGCACGCGGCCTGACTGGCGGATGCCATGCCCCGCGCGGCGGTGCACTGCCGGTGACGTTTCCCTTTTTTCAAGGATTGCCGATGGCCCGCGTTACCGTTGAAGACTGCGTCGACAAAGTCCCCAACCGTTTTGATCTTGTGCTGCTCGCAGCACAGCGCGCCCGCGAGATTTCCGGCGGGGCAGAGCTGACCATTGATCGCGATCGGGACAAGAACCCGGTGGTGGCGCTGCGCGAAATTGCGGATCAGACGATGCGGCCCGACGATCTGCACGATACGCTCGTCGGCTCGCTCCAGAAGGTCGTGATCGACGATGACGACACCCCGGACGAAATTGGCAGCCTTGCCCGTTCGGCGGAAGCTTTGCGGCTGACAGCGGCAACCCCGCCGCGCAACACCGGCCTTGGTGCCGATTACGACGGCTAAGCTGCCGGTCTTCGGCCCGCTGATCATTGCCTTGCCGCAACAGGCTTGACCCTTGCCTCTGGCAAGCGGTGCGGCGGCGTGGCATAGAGCCGATATGGGGACCGAGATCGAGGCGGCTGCAGATGTGGTGAGCGGTGCCGCCCTTGCGCGTGCGATCGAGCCGGCGCAAGGCGAGGCAGGCGGGCAGACTGGCACCGGCACGGGCGCCACCGCCGATGGAGACGCGCGTGCCTGCCTGAACTGCAGCGCACCCATATCCGGCCCCTATTGCAGCCAATGCGGGCAAAAGGCCGTCGTTCATCGCACATTGGGCGCATTCGGCCATGATCTGGCCCATAGCGTCCTGCATTTCGACGGCAAAATCTGGCGCACCTTGCCGCTGCTGGCGCTTCGGCCCGGCGAGCTGACGCGGCGCTATGTGCATGGCGAGCGGGCCAAATTCGTCTCGCCGCTGGCGCTGTTTCTGTTCACGGTCTTCCTCATGTTTGCCGCATTCAGCCTGCTGGGGCCGAGCTTGAACGCAAACGAGGCGATCAAGCTGGACAGCAACCAGACGGAGTTCACGCAGGAAATTGTGAAGCTCAAGGCCGAAGCCCGGCTGCTTGATGCAGCCCGCGCCGATCAGCGTGCGCTCGGCCTGCCCACGACAAAGCTGGATTCCGCCGCGGCGAATGTGCGCGACATGCTCGACCGGATCGACACGCCGCAAAGCCCCGGCCAGCTTGCCGAGCTGATCCGGACCGGCACCGATGCGGAGCGAATCCTGGCAGAGGCGAAAGGGGCGCGGCTGGAAACCGCCATCGCCAAAGCGCAGCGCGAAGGACGGACGGATGCCGCGTTGCGCGATCAGCGCGAGGCAAAGCGGCTGAAGGAGCAGATCGCAGCGCAAGGGCGCAATCTGGCCGCGGGAGAGGCATTTGGCAGCGGCGAGGTCAACACCGGCTGGCCAGCACTTGACGAAGCCATCCGCAGCGCACTCGAAGACCCCAAGCTGCTCATCTATAAAATGCAGTCGAGCGCCTACAAGTTCAGCTGGGCGCTGATCCCCCTGTCCGTGCCTTTCCTGTGGCTGCTCTATGCGTGGCGACGGCAGTATAAGCTGTTCGATCACGCCGTCTTTGTCACCTATTCGCTATGCTTCATGATGATGCTGTTCACACTGTGCGTGCTGCTGCTGCCCTATGGCGCGCTCGGCGGGCTGGCCGCGCTGGCAATGGTGCTGGTGCCGCCGATCCATTTCTACAAGCAGCTGCGCGGGGCATATGGATCGGGCCGGGGCGGTGCCATGCTGCGGACAATGTTGCTGATGCTCTTTTCCGGCCTTGTCCTGCTGCTGTTCGGCACGCTCATTCTTGCGCTGGGGATGATCTAGAGCGTGATATCACAGGCTTGATTCGCAAGGGTTGCGCCCGCCGCCGATCTGCCCGTTCCCGATGCGTCTCTGCTTTCCTGGCACGCCCCGGTGACGCATGCATTCAACCAGAATAGGCTTCGATCAGGGTCGAGGGGTGCCGCATGGACAAGAAGGGGGAAAAGCCAGAAAGGCAAGCGTTGGAACAAGCCACTGGCTCCGCGGACGCGATGGCTGCCGTGGCAGAGGCAACCGGCGGCACCACCCACGCGTTGCGGAGTGCGGGCACGATGGCCGCGCCGGTTGCTGCGCTGTTCTGCGCCGACGACATGATGCGCCAGCGGCTGCGCGATGCGCTGAACAGCATTGGCTTTGGCGTCAGCCTGCTCCCCAATCCGGCGCTGGGCGTCCGCCCCTGGCTTGCTGTCGCGCCAGAGCTTTATGTCTGCGATTTTTTTGGCACGCTGCAGGCACCCGAATATTTTGCCGATCTGGTGCGCCGGCTGGCAGGCAGCCGCCCGATCCTTGCGCTGACCCGCGAGGATAGTCTGGCACAGCGGCTGCTGGCGTTCCGGCACGGCGCCGATGATGCCTTCTGGGCCCATGGCGATGCGACCGAGATGGTGGCCCGCGCGCTGGCGCTGGTGCGCCGCCATGCTGTTGCCCAGGGGGTCTTGCGCTGTGATGATCTGCACATCGATATCATGGCCCGGCGCGTGGTGCGCAGCGCCCAGCACATACCGATGCCCAACCGGGAATATGAGCTGCTGCTGGCGCTGGCCCGCACGCCCAATCGCACCGTATCGCAGACCAGCCTGCTGCGGGCGCTGTGGCGCATCGATTTTCATCCTGGCACAAACCGGCTGGCGGTTCACATGTCGCGCCTGCGGGCGCGCATCGATCATGGGCACAGCTGGCCCCTGCTCCACACCGTGAAGGGCCAGGGATATTGCTTGCGCACACGCAGCCACGCACCTTATGGATAGCGAACAAAAAACAAGGAGGATCAGGCCTGATGCACCCCAGTTTCCACGCGGCGCAAAATCCTGAAAAGGCAGCGGTTGTCCTGGCTGAAACCGGCGAGACGATGACCTATGCGGCGCTGGATGCGGCGTCCAACCGCGCCGCACAGCTGTTTCGCCAGAATGGCCTGCAAAGCGGCGATGTGATCGCTTTCATGCTTGAAAACAGCCTCGATTTCTATGCCTTTGCCTGGGGCGCGCAGCGCAGTGGCCTTTATTTCGTGTGCATGTCGACCAAATTGACGGTGGAAGAGGCGCGCTACATCATCGGCAATTCGGGCGCGCGCATGCTTGTTGCCTCAGCGGGCCTTGCACCTGTCGCCGCGCAACTGACAGAACCTGCGCTTCGCTTTTCGCATGGCGGAGCGATTCCGGGATTTGCACCTGTGGAGCCGGCGCTTGCCGATCTGCCAGCCACGCCGATTGCCGATGAGCGCGCGGGGACGGACATGCTCTATTCCTCCGGCACCACCGGCATGCCAAAGGGGGTGCGCGTTGCCCTGCCGGACGATCCCGGAATCGCGCAGATGGACCCGCTCACCATGCTCGCGATCGGCCTGTTGCAGTTCAACGCCGAGAGCATCTATCTCTCGCCCGCGCCGCTTTATCACGCCGCGCCGCTGCGCTGGTCGATGCGGGTGCACAAGCTGGGCGGCACTGTCATTCTGATGCAGAAATTCGATGCCGAACAGGCGCTGGCCGCGATCGAACGCTATCGCGTGACCTGTGGCCAGTTCGTTCCCACCCATTTCGTGCGCATGCTGAAGCTGCCACCGGCCGTGCGCACGGGCTATGATGTGTCCTCCCTTGGCTGTGCGCTGCATGCCGCCGCCCCCTGCCCCATCCCGGTCAAGCAGGCGATGATCGATTGGTGGGGGCCGGTGCTTGACGAATATTATGCCGGATCAGAGGGCAATGGCATGACCTTTGTGCGCTCGGGCGACTGGCTGGACCGGCTGGCCAAGGAAGGGGCAGCAACCGTTGGGCGCGCCGCGCACGGCATTGTCCACATTTGCGACGAGACGGGAGAGGAAGTGCCCCCCCGCACGCCAGGCACGGTCTATTTCGAAAGCCCGACGCAATTTGCCTATCATGGCGACCCCGAAAAGACCGCGAGCAGCTACAATGCCAAGGGCTGGTCAACGCTGGGCGATGTCGGCTGGGTGGACGAGGACGGTTTTCTCTATCTGACCGACCGCAAGAATTTCATGATCATTTCCGGCGGGGTGAACATCTATCCCCAGGAAATCGAAAATCATCTGGTGAACCACCCTCAGGTTGCCGATGTCGCGGTGTTTGGCGGGCCGCACCCGGAAATGGGCGAACAGGTGATCGCCGTTGTGCAGCCAATGGACATGGCCGATATTGCGGCAGATGATGGCGAGGCCCTGCGCAGCGCGCTGGATGCCTATGCCCGCGAAAAGCTGTCTGGCGTGAAAGTGCCGCGCCGGATTGACTTCATGGCGGAGCTGCCGCGGCATGACACCGGCAAGCTGTACAAGCGCCTGCTGCGCGACCAATATTGGCAAAAATCGGCATAGGAACGATGCGATGCAATTATCCGCGATAGGGACGATCTGCTCTGCCTTGCTGATTGCCAATATGGCCCCGGCAATCGCAAAAGCGAACACAGGAGCAGACCCCTATGCCACTTTGCGCACCGCTTATTGTTCGGGAAATGCAAGTCTGGCGGCTCAGGCTTATTCTCCGGACGCCAGCTTTGTAGAGCTATATCCAGATGCTCCTCCGCGCCACATCATTGGACGGCCAGCAATCAAGCTGGCCTTTCAGGAGCTTTTTTCGGCTTTCGGGATTGATGGCACGCGCGGTGCCGATTTAAATTTTCGCATTGCATCCAGCACTCAGAATAAGGGAGAACGCATAGAAACTGGTTATTTTCGATTGCGTTTCAGTAAGATGAGCAATGCCGCACCCATTTATGGCAAGTTTGCAACGCGACTGAATAATGGGCGCTTCACCTTTGATGCCAGCGCGCAGGCAAGCGAAAAGGACTATCAAAGCATCGCCAAAGACCTTTTTGATCAAGCGAGATTTCCTTGCCAGAAGTAAGTTTGCGGCAGGCCACATCGGAGGACGTGCCTGCGCTCCACCGGCTGGTGGAGAGCGCCTATCGCGGGGAATCGGCCAAGGCTGGTTGGACGCACGAGGCCGATCTGCTGAGTGATGCGCGCACAGATGCTGACGAATTGCAGGCGATCCTTGCCGATCCCGACAGTCGCATCATTGTGGCCGAGCGCGATGGGGTGTTGTGCGGCTGTGTGCATATTCACAAAAAATCGGTCGATCTGGCCTATCTTGGCCTGTTGACGGTTGATCCTGTTCTGCAGGCTGCGGGCCTAGGGCGCAGCTTGCTGAACGCGGCAGAGGCTGCCGCCGTTTCAGTTTTTGCCGTCAGGGCCATTGAAATGACCGTTATTGCCCAGCGCAGCGAGCTGATTGCCTGGTATCAGCGGCGCGGCTATGCGCTGACGGGTGAGCAGCGGCCCTTTCCATATGATCCAGACGAAGCAGGGCACAGGATCAGGCGCGATCTTTATTTCGTGGTTCTGCAAAAAGCCTTGTCTTCTGAAAGTCCCGTAGAAAGCGAAGCCGCATGATCGATCTTTATTTCTGGCCGACGCCCAATGGCCAAAAAATCAGCATCGCGCTGGAGGAATTGGGGCTCGCATATGCGATCAAGCCGGTGAACATCGGCACGGGGGACCAATTCCAGCCAGAATTCCTGAAGATCGCGCCGAACAATCGCATGCCCGCGATCGTCGATCATGCCCCGGCCGATGGCGGCCCACCGGTGAGCCTGTTTGAATCGGGGGCGATCCTGATCTATCTTGCCGAAAAGACCGGCCGGTTTCTGCCCGCCGATCTGCGCAAGCGCGCCCGCACGCTTGAATGGCTGATGTGGCAGATGGGCGGGCTCGGCCCGATGCTGGGGCAAAATGGCCATTTCAAGCGCTATGCGCCGGAAAAGATCCCATATGGCATTGATCGCTATCATGCCGAAAGCCTGCGGCTGTTCCGCGTGCTCGATACGCAGCTGGCGGCCATGGCGGATCAGGGTGGCCATGTTGCCGGGGATTATTCGATTGCCGATATGGCCATTTATCCCTGGGCAGCCACGCACGCGCTGCAGGAAACGCCAATTGACGACCGGCCGCATCTGCTGGCCTGGCTGGAGCGGATGGCCGCGCGCCCGGCCGTGGCGGCCGGCATGGCGGCCGGCGCTGATCTGCGCGCCAAGGCCGCCCCGATGACCGATGCGCAAAAGGCAGCATTGTTCGGGTATAAGAAAGATTGAGGCAATGACAGAACAGCGTGTGAGCATCAGCATATCGGACGGGATTGCCGATGTGCGCCTGAACCGTGCAAACAAGATGAATGCGCTGGACCCGGCAATGTTTGCCGCGATCGGCGCGGCGATCGACAGCCTTGCAGGCCGAACGGATGTGCGCTGCGTCGTCCTCTCGGGCGAGGGGCGCGCCTTTTGTGCCGGGCTCGACATGGCAAGCATGGCGGCGGGCGGCTCCGGCCTTGCCAGCGATGCGCGCAATGATCAGGGCAGCATCCTGCCCCAGCATGTGACCTGGGGCTGGCGGCAGTTGCCAATGCCGGTGATTGCCGCTGTCCACGGCGTTGCCTTTGGCGGCGGCTTTCAGATCATGTCCGGCGCGGACATCCGCATTGCCGCCCCCGGCACGCGCTTTGCCATTCGCGAGCTGTACTGGGGCATTGTGCCGGATATGGCGGGCTGGCCGATCTGGCGCGGGCTGGTGCGCGATGATGTGCTGCGCGAACTGGTGTACAGCGCGCGCGAATTTGATGCCGAAGAGGCACAGCGCCATGGCTTCGTCACCCGCATTGCAGACGATCCGCACGAAGCCGCAACGGCCCTTGCGCGCGAGATTGCGGCGCGCAGCCCCCACGCCATCCGCGCCGCCAAGCGACTGGCCAATATAGCGCATGATGCAGAGCCGCGGGCGATGCTGATCGCCGAAACCGAGGCGCAGGTGCAGCTGATCGGCAAGGCCAATATGCTGGAGGCCGTGGCCGCGCATATGGGCCAGCGTGCGCCAGCCTTTGCCGATCCGGAAGGATGATGAACATGCGTATCTTGCTTGCCGCTCTCGCCCTGTTCGCCGCTGCCATCAGCGCCGCGCCAGCCCATGCCACTGCCGACAGCGATTATGCCGCCATCGAAGCCGCGTTTGAAAAGGCCGGGCTGGATGCATCGCCCGAATTTGCCGAAGCGCTGGGCTTTGCCGGCTATGCCGGAAAGATCAGCGATCTGAGCCTGGAGGCAGCGGATGCACGAGCACGCGAAGCGGCTGCTTTGCTGGCGCGGCTGGAAGCCCTGCCCGATGTGCAGCTTTCTGCCGCGAACAAGGTCAACAAGGCAATCATGGCGCGGATGCTGCGCGAACAAATTGCCGCAAACGGCTTTGGCCAGCGCATGATCCTGTTTTCCACCTATAGCGGCTGGCACCAGGGCTTTGCCGGGCTGGCGGACAGCTCCCCCTTTCGCAACAGGGCGGATTATCGCAGCTATCTCGATCGGCTGAAGCAATATCCGCAGCTGAACCGCACCGCGATCGACATCAGCAATCAGGCGTTGAAGGCGGGCTATGCACTGCCCTGTGCGGTGCTGACCAACAGCGTGAACAGCATCACCGGGGTGATCGCCGAGCCCGAGAAATCCCGATTTTATCAGCCCTTTCTGCGATCAAGGCCTGTCGATGCCAGCGCGGACGAATGGGCCGCCATGCAGGCCGAGGCGCGCGACCTGATCGCCAATGTGCTGAACCCGGAATATCGCCGGCATGCCGATTGGTTCAGCAACAGCTATTTGCCCAAATGCAGCCAAAGCGTGGGCGTTTCAGCCCAGCCGGGTGGCGCGGCCTATTACCGGTTTCGCATCGCGCAGGAAACCACGACCGACATGGACGCCGATGCCATCCACAAGCTGGGCCTGGCCGAAGTCGAGCGCATTGCCAAGGCCATGGATGCAACAGCGCGATCCGCAGGCTTTGCCGATCGCAAGTCCTATTATGCCGAGCTGAAGACCAACCCCCGATATTTCCCCAGAAGCGGCGAAGAGCTGATGGAAAAAACCGCGCGGATCACGCGCACCATCGATGGCAAGCTGCCCGCCTTGTTTGGAAAGCTGCCGCGATTGCCCTATACCATCAGGGAAATTCCGGCCGAAATCGCGCCCGGCACCACCACGGCCTATTATAGCCCCGGATCGCAAAATGCCGGCACGCCGGGCACCTATTATGTCAACACATCCAAGCTGGATCAGCGGCCCTTGTGGGAAGTGCCCGCGCTCAGCGTGCACGAAGCCATGCCGGGCCATCATCTGCAGATCGCGCTGCAGCAGGAAATGGCATTGCCGCTGTGGCGGCGGCACTTCACGGGCTTTACCGCCTTTGTGGAGGGCTGGGGGCTTTACAGCGAGAGCCTGGGGATCGAAATGGGCCTCTATGATACGCCAGAAAAGATGATGGGCCGCCACAGCTATGAAATGTGGCGCGCGGCCCGGCTGGTGGTCGATACCGGGCTTCACGCCAAGGGCTGGTCCAAAGATCAGGCGAAGGCCTTCATGAAGGAATATACGGGCCTCACCGATGCCAATATCGAGGCAGAGGTGAACCGCTATATCAGCTGGCCCGGCCAGGCGCTGGGCTACAAGATCGGCGAGCTGCGGATCAGGCAGCTGCGCGCCGAGGCGGAAAAGGCACTGGGGCCGCGATTTGACATTCGCGCCTTTCACGATGTCGTGCTCGGCCAGGGGGCGGTGCCGCTCGATGTGCTGGAGGCGCAGGTGCGCGGCTGGATTGCGGCGATGCCGGCACGCACGCCCTGAATGGGCGACGCACGGGAGCGCACAGCCATGGCGACCCCGGCAGGATTCGAACCTGCGACCATCCGCTTA
>CAZFYJ010000045.1:0-12046 GCA_964523215.1 uncultured Sphingomonadaceae bacterium
TCGAAATGCCACCATTCGTTGGACATCGGGCGAAAGCCGGCCGCCACCATATAGGATTCAAGCCGGGCGCGATTGGCCAGTGCCGCCCTTGGGGCGCCCTGATAGGCGCGATGCGCCTTTGTGCTGAAATCATCAAAAGCAGAGGGCATGGGCAGCGCCGTTCGGTCTGCCAGGCGGTGCAAGCTGATGTCCACCGCTGCGCCGCGATTATGCTTTGAGCCCCTGGCCGGATTGGCAACATAATTGCGCAGATGCCGGGGCGTTTGCGCCCACATGGCCCGCGTCACGGCCAGCGGACGATAGGCATCGAAGATCGTGATGCCATAGCCATCCGCCTGTGCCAGCCGATGTGCTCGCAGCAGTGCGGCGGCAGCATCCGCAACCAGAAAGGCGCGCGCCTCCGCATAAAGCGGCCGCCCCATGAAATTGTCTGATGTTGCATAGCGGATGTCGAGCAGCAGCGAAGGATCCGCCTCGGCAAGATCGACAAGGCCAGTTGCGGCGTCGGCCATTGCCTCCGGCGGGCATGGCACCGCGCCCATGCGTGCGCCGCCCTGCTCGCGGCCGGTGGCGGCCTCGCTCTGGCTGACATCTCCGGCGGACGCAGCGCCCGTGTCGGATGGCTTGCATGCACCCAGCAGCAGCAACGCGGGGAGGGCGGCATGGCGGGCGAAGCAACGCATGCGGGTCGCGCCCCCCTTTGCCGCTATTTCAGATAGGTGCGGAAATGCGCCAGGCTCTGGCTCCACGCCTCGCCTGCGGCCCTGGCATTATAGCTTGGCCGGTAATCAGCGAGAAAGCCATGATCGGCATCGGGATAGACGACGATCGAGGAGCGCTTCCTGGCGGCAGCCAGTGCGCGGTTCATCGCGTCGACATCGGCGAGCGGGATGCCCTTGTCGAGCGCGCCGTAAAGGCCCAGCACCGGTGCGCGCAGATCGGGCACCAGTTCAATCGGTTGCCGCGGCTGCAGGGCATTCGCTGTCCCGCCGCTTGCCAGCGCAAGCCGCCCATACCATGCAACACCAGCCTTGAGCTGCGGGTTGTGCGCTGCATAGAGCCAGGTGATGCGGCCGCCCCAGCAAAAGCCGGTGATGCCCAGCGGCTTGCGCCTGCCCCTGCCAGACCCGGATCCGGCACCCGCAAAGGCTGCGCAGGCATCGACGTCGCTCATCACTTGCGCATCGGGCACTTTGGCGACGATTTCGGTCACCAGCTTCCTGATGTCCGTATATTGGGTGGCATCGCCCTGGCGCTGAAACAGATCGGGGGCAATGGCGTCAAAGCCGGCTTTGGCATAGCGGCGGCAGATATCCTTGATCCATTCATGCAGCCCGAAAATTTCCTGCACAACGATGATCACGGGTGCCCTTTTCTTCCCCGCGGGCCGGGCGCGATAGGCGCGCATCATGATGTCGCCGGTCTTGAACGCCGTCATGCCCGAATCCAGGCCCACGCTGTCCGTGGTGATCACCGAGGCGGACAGCGGCTCGGCAGCGAGCGCATAGCCCGTGGCCGCTGCACCTGCAACGATCAGGCCGCGGCGGTTGAGCTGCGTGCTGCGCACCCAGTTTTCGGTTTCTGCCAGCCGCGTGTCGATGCCAGTCCTGTTCGTCATCATCCTGTCTCCTGGGCCGGTGCGGGCAAAAAAATGGAGGCTCCAGCCTGCGCCGGAGCCTCCCTGTGCGTCGTCCAGTCTGCCCGCTTTATTCGCGGTTGCCCAGGAAGCTGAGCAGGAACTGGAACATGTTCACAAAGTCCAGATACAGCGTGAGCGCACCCATGATCACGGCCTTGCCCATGAAATCGGTGCCCGCGACCTGGAAATAGACGCTCTTGATCTTCTGCGTGTCATAGGCCGTCAACCCAGCGAAGATCAGCACGCCCAGCGCGCTGATCACCAGGCTGAACACGCCCGACTGAAACACGAAGATATTGAGCAGCGATGCAACCAGAATGCCGATCACGCCCATGATCAGGAAGGTGCCAAATGCGCTCAGATCCCGCTTGGTCGTGTAGCCATAAAGGCTCAACCCGATGAACGCGACCGTGGTTGCAAAGAACGTCTCTGCAATCGAGGCATTGGTGAAGATGAAAAAGATCGACGCCATGGAAACGCCCATCACCGCCGCGAATGTGTAGAATGTCACATGCGCCATCGGCGTGGACATGCGATTGATGCCAAAGCTGAGCACCAACACGAATGCCAGCGGGGCGAACATCAGCACATATTTCATCGCACCCGGGCCAAACAGCACTGCCTGTGCGCCGGACCATTGGGAAAAGGCCATGGCGACGATGCCGGTGAGCAGCACACCGGACGCCATGATGTTGTAAACATTGAGCATATAGGAACGCAGGCCCGCATCATAGGCCGCGCTTTGCGTGCCGACGACATCCGCATAGGCCGATGTGGTCGTGCGCGGGTCAGTCCAATTCGCCATCGAAAACTCTCCATCACTTGATCGACCGAATAGCCGATGCCCGGTATATTGTCACAAGTCGGGCTGCTTTCAAGCAAAACACGACAAGCCGGATGCAATTCAGAGCGATTTGGTCTGCTTGGGGCCTTTGCCAGCGCGCTTCGGGCGGTGTGGCTAGGGGCGTGGCGGCTTTTCCGGAACGATTTCGAAGACATCGAGCAGCGATTCGAACGCCGGATAGGGCAGCACCAGCCGCCAGCGCTGCGGCCCGATGCGTTCCATCAGCCCGGCCATGTCACGCTTGCTGTCTGTCGCATAGTCGAGCGGCGCAGTTTCATCGCCCAGCACCATGGTGCCGAGGAAAATCTGCCGCTTTTCGCTGTCGTCGAACAGCAGGCCGATGGGGCGCTGTGATCCGGTCAGCTTGGTGAAGCTGAATATCGCCTGTTCAGCCGCCACGCGGCATTTGAAAAACGGATAGGCGGTATAGGCACGCCCGTTGCCGCCCGGGGCGCCCAGCTTGATCACGCGGCAGCGATAGTCGCCGGGGGGAAGGAAGGGATTGGGCAGCGCCGCATCGGGCTTCAGCAGGACGTCTTCGCGGCTGATGGCCGCAGCATTGCCGCCTGCGCGCGCGCTTTTCAGTGCCTCGTTCCACGCAGACCACCATTGGCGGATGCGCTTTTTATCCTGGTCGGTGGCAATCGAGCGCCAGCCGTCCGGGGGGCGCGCAATTGGCTGTGCGTCTGCTGGCACGGCCGGATCAGGAGGCCGCGTTTCCGGCTTTTTCGGGGGCGCAGGCGCGGGCGCGGGCTGCCGGGATTTTGGCGGGCTCTGCGGCTGCTGGGCGGCAGCATGGTGGGCCGAAAGCAGCGCCACCGCGCATATCGCCCCGCGTATCTGCATTGCGCCCTTGTTCCTGCTCATCGCGCCTTGGCCACCCACTTGATTGCCGCGCGAACCTGAACGAGTTTCACTGCGCTGTCCACCCGCCATCGATGACAAGGCTGGCGCCGGTGACCGCCGCGGCCGCATCGCTGCAAAGATAGAGCGCCATCGCCGCCACCTGATCCGGCATCACGAACTGCTTTTGCGGAATGGCCGCCAGCAGCACATCATTGATCACTTGCTCGCGGGTCATCCCCCGCGTTGCCATTGTGTCGGGAATCTGGTTCTCGACCAGCGGAGTCCACACATAGCCGGGGCTGATGCAATTGACGGTGATGCCCGCCTGCGCCACCTCGAGCGCGACCGTCTTGCTGAGCCCGAGAAGGCCATGCTTTGCCGCGACATAGGCGCTCTTGTTGGGGCTGGCGACATGGGCATGCGCCGATGCCGTGGAGATGATGCGACCCCAGCCCCGCGCCTTCATGCCGGGCAGGGCGGCCTGCATCGTATGGAAAGCGGCAGACAGGTTGAGCGCGATCACGGCATCCCATGTTGCCGGCGGAAAGCTCTCGGCGGGGGCGACATGCTGCATCCCGGCATTGTTAATGAGAATGTCAACGCCGCCAAAGTCCGCTTCTGCTCCTGCCATCATCGCGCGGATCGCCGCGGCCTCGAGCAGATTGGCGTTGCTGTGTGCCACTTTTGGCGATCCGGCGGCTTTCACTTCGGCGATGATGTCAGCAATGGCGGCCTCGCTGCCAAAACCATTGAGGATCACGGCAGCGCCCGCGCCCGCGAGCGCTTTTGCCATGGCAAGGCCAATGCCACTGGTTGATCCCGTGATCAGTGCGGTTTTTCCATCGAGGCGAAAATTCAGGGCGGAGTTCATGTGCATGCCTTTGCCTGATCGCGAGCCAAATAGCATTTTGCTTTATGGAAAAGCAGGCTAATCTCAACCCCGGACGGCATGCGCGCGGCACAAAATTGCAAAGGGGACCATCAGGATGCGGCTCGACGATCTCGATCAGAGCGACAATGTGCGCGATCTGGGCCAGGGGCGCGGCTTTGGTGGCGGCTTTTCGGGCGGCGGCGGCAGCAGCGGGCTGATCGGGCTGTTGTTCAGCATCCTGCCGATGCTGCTCGGGCGCAAAATGGGCTGTGGCACGCTGCTGCTGCTGGGCGGGGTTGCGGCCTTCTTCATGTTTGCCGGCGGCGGCCTCAATCTGGCGGGCGATACAGGGGCCGTGGGCACGGGCCGTTCGGCGCAATCGGGCCAGAATGTGGCGGGGGACACCGCCGAGGAGATTGCAGCCAGCCGCGTGCTGCGCTCCACCGAGCAGGTGTGGGGCGAGTTGTTTGCGCAGGCCGGCCAGCGTTATCAGCCTGCCACGCTCAATTTCTACAACAATGTCAATCAATCGGGCTGCGGCACGGCGCAATCGGCGATGGGCCCCTTTTATTGTCCGGCCGATCAGGGGGTCTATCTCGACACCAGTTTTTTCCGCGAACTCACCACGCGCTTCGGCGCGGGCGGCGATGCCGCACAGGCCTATGTCATTGCGCATGAAGTGGGCCACCATATCCAGACGATCACGGGCATTTCGGACAAGGTCCGGCGCCTGCAGCAGCGGGTGAGCCAGGCCGAAGCCAATGCCTTGCAGGTGCGCATGGAATTGCAGGCCGATTGCTATGCCGGGGTGTGGGCAGCGCGCGCCCGCGGCAGAAGCGGCACATCCATTCTCGAGCCGGGGGACATTGAAGAGGCCATGCGCGCGGCGAGCGCCATCGGAGACGATACGCTCCAGCGTTCGGCCGGGCAACGCCCGGTGCCGGAAAGCTTTACGCACGGCACCAGCGCACAGCGCATGGAATGGCTGAAGCGCGGCCTGCAGAGCGGCAATCCCAATGCGTGCGATACCTTCGCCGGCATATTCTAGGGTCCAGGTTTTGATGCAGCGACGGGTGGGCGAAACATGCCGGCACGGCGGGATCTGATCGGCGCGGGCCTTGCTGCGTTTCTTGTCAGCATTGTAGGAACCGGGAAGGCTATGGCGCGCAAGCAAACGCAATCGGCCGCGCGTCTCACGGCCATCGTGGACGATGTGCGGGCCGCATATCAGCTGCCCGGCGCGGTGCTTGCCTGGCGCGCCAATGGGAAGACGGCCAATGGGAAGGCCGAAGTGGCCGTGGGCGGCAGATGCCGGCTGGGTGCCGACGATCCCATCGGCCGCGAAGACCAGTGGCATGTCGGTTCGATGACCAAATCGATGACGGCGACGCTTGCCGCTCGGCTGGTCGAGGCCGGGGCGATCAGCTGGGACGATCGGCTGGGTGCACGCCTTGGGCGCAGTGCAGCGATGGCGGCCTCGCCTTATGCGGATGTCACGCTGCTGCAGCTGTTGTCACACCGCAGCGGCCTGCCCGCCAATCTGCCGATGGGGCAATTTGCTGCCTACCGCCTGCGCAGCGATGCGCTGATCGATCAGCGGCGCGATTTTGTGTCGCAGGGCTGCGCGCTGCCGCCTGCCAGCGCGCCCGGATCAGCCTTTCTTTACAGCAATATCGGCTATGTTGCCGCCGCCCTGATGCTGGAGACGGCGACGGGCAAGGCCTGGGAGCGGCTGATCGCCGAGCAGATTTTTGCCCCGCTGCGCATCGGCAGCGCGGGCTTTGGCGCGCCGCCGCGCATCTGGGGTCACCGCGCCACAGGCAAGGGCGCTCCTGTGCCCGTTGCGCCGTCGCCCTTTGCTGACAATCCCGCCGTGATGGCACCGGCAGGCGGAGTGCACATCAACGCGCGAGACATGCTGACCTATCTTGCAGCGCATGCGCAGCGCCCCGCATTGCTTGCACCTGCATCATGGGATCGCCTCCATCGCCCGCCTGCGGGGGGCAGCTATGCGCTTGGCTGGGTGGTCGGCCCTTCCGGGAGGCTGACGCACAATGGCTCCAATACCTTATGGTATGCCGAAGGCGGCTTCGATCCGGCGACGGGTGAGTGCGCCTTTTTCGCGACCAATCATGGCGATTTGCCGACTGCAAGCAAGGCTGCCTCGCGCGCATTCCTGAAGCTGCGCTAATGCGGTTGCGATCGCGTTTTCGGCTTGCCAAACGGGGGCGCTCCGAGCAGACTTGCGCGCCAGAGGGTGGAAGAGTTTGGACGGCGAACGCAAAGTCAGGAACATCGTCGAACTGGCAGAGCTTGCCGGGGTCACGGCGGGCACGGTTTCGCGTGCCCTGTCCGACAGTCCGCTGATCAGCAAGAAAACGCGTGATCGCATCAAGGCACTGGCACAGGCACATGATTTTCGCCCCAATGCGATGGCGCGCAACCTGCGCATCCAGCGCACAGGCGCGATTGGCGTCATCATTCCGCTTGGCCACGAAAAGGGCCAGCATATCTCCGATCCGTTTTTCGTCACGATGCTGGGGCATCTGGCCGACGAGCTGACCGAGCGCGGCTATGATCTGGTGCTCTCGCGCATCATCCCCAGCGACGAGAAATGGCTTGATGCCGTGATCCGATCTGGCCGGGTGGATGGCCTGATCGTGATCGGCCAATCCGATCAGGTGGAGACGCTGGATCGGGTCGCGGCGGATTATCGGCCGATGGTCGTCTGGGGGGGCTATCAGGAAGGCCAGCATTATTGCTCGGTCGGATCGGACAATCGCATGGGCGGGCGGCTGGCGGCGGAGCATCTGGTGCGGCGGGGCTGCCGCAAGATCAGCTTTTTCGGCAATGTGCGCGCGCAGGAAATCGCCCAACGGCTTGAGGGCTTTCGCGCCGGGCTGGCCGAGGCGGGCAGCATCAATGCATTGAGCGTGCACGATGTGCACCTTGTCGCAACCACCGCGAGTGACGAGATCAGGGCGCTGGCCGCGGCCCCGGATTTCCGCCCCGATGCCATTTTCGCCTCCACTGATGTGACGGCGATGAGCACGCTGCAGGTGCTGGCTGAACGGGGCATTGCCGTTCCCGAGGATGTGGCTGTGATTGGCTTTGACGATGTGCCCATCGCCCAGCATCTCGTGCCCCCGCTCACCACGGTGCGGCAGGATATCCGATCGGGTGCCGAGCATCTGGTGTCGCTGCTGATCCGGCGGATCGCGGGCGAAGACACGGCTTCAGTGGTGATGCCGCCTGCCTTGGTGACGCGCAAATCCGCCTGAAGCTTGAACCTAGCTCGCCGCGACTTTTGCCCCGAATTGCTGAGCCAGCGCATCGATCCTGCTGGCCAGCGCAATATCGCGCGCGCTCAGCCCGCCCTTGCCGTCATCGGCATCGTGCGTGGTGAGCCAGATGGTCACCCGGTTGTAAACATTGAACCATTCGGGGTGATGATCGGCCTTTTCTGCCTCGATCGCAACCGCCGCCATGAAGCTGAATGCCACCACAAAGCTATCGAACATGATCGTGCGCACCATGGCATCGCGATCCTCGGCCATGGTCCATGCGGGAAAGCGCGCCGCAAGCGTGCTGCGTTCGGTGCTGTCGAGCGATGCGATCATGGCGGGCCTTGTCCTGTGCGCCGGTGCGGCAAGCAGGCCGATCTTCGGCTTGTGCTGGGGCGCTGAACGACTATGGATCAGCCGATGCAGCAGGGTCAAGCGCAAGCGGACATGAAGGGATCACAACCTGGTGACGCGGGCACGCTGATCCGGGCGCAGGGGCTGGCCTGCCGGCGCGGCGGGCGATTGCTGTTTACAGGGCTGGATTTCTCCGTGCAGGCGGGGCAGAGCCTGTGGCTGCGCGGGGCCAATGGCATCGGGAAATCAAGCTTGCTGCGCTGCATTGCAGGCTTGCTGCCGCTCGCCGGGGGCACGCTTGAACAGCCGGGCCCGCTCGCGCTGGTCGATGATCATTTGCCCTGCGATTTTGAGCTGCCGCTGATGCAGGCCCTTGCTTTTTGGGCGCGCTTTGGGCCCCGCGGAACGGCGACCGCCCGCCGTGAAATTGTCGTGCATGCCATGGATGCGCTTGCCATTGCGCATCTGGGCGATGTGCCGGTGCGGCACCTGTCCTCAGGCCAGCGCCAGCGGGCGAAAATTGCGCTCGCGATGATCAGCGGCGCGCCGCTCTGGCTGCTCGACGAGCCATGGAACGCGCTCGACGTAGCGGGTTGCGAGCGGCTCGATGGCGTGATCGCCGCGCATCTTGCAGCAGGCGGCGCTGCCCTGATCGCCGCCCATGGGCGCAACGCGGGTCCGGGCGAGGCGCTGATCGATCTGGGCCGCTATGCCGTGGACGAGGATGCGGCCGATCCCTGGTGGGGCGGGGCATGATTGCGAGCCTGATCCGGCGTGATGTGCGGCGGCTGTGGGGCTCGGGCGCGCTGTGGCTGCCGCTGGTCTTTTTCCTGATGGTGCAGATCCTCTACCCCTTTGCGGTCGGCTCGGATCAGGCGCTGTTGCGGCAGACCGGGGGCGGCATGCTGTGGGTTGCCGCGCTGCTCGCAGCCATCCTGCCGGTTGACCGGCTGTTCCTGCCGGATCATCAGGCCGGCGTCATCGATGCGCTGGTGCTGCGGGGGGCAAGCGAGGAAGGCATTGTGATTGCAAAATGGCTTGCGCATCTGCTTGGCTTTGCCGTGCCGCTGCTGCTGGCTGCCGTGCCTGCGGCCGTGCTGCTGGGGCTCGCACAGGCGCAGCTGATCAGCGCGCTGATCGCGCTTGCCATCGGCTTGCCGGGGCTGGCAGCGCTTGCCATCATGGTCGCAGCGCTTGGCGCCGGCCAGCGGGCGACCCTGATCGCGAGCAGCCTTGCCATGCTGCCGCTTGCCATTCCGATACTGATTTTCGGGGCCGGCAGCCTGGCTGGCAACCAGCGCGGCGGGCTGGAATGGCTCGCGGCAAGCAGCCTGCTGCTGTGCGCCATCATGCCTTTTGCCGGGGGTGCTGCGCTGCGGGCGGCGCGCAGCTGAGCATTTCCTGGCTCACCCGCCCAAATGATCGATGCCAAAGCCCAAAGCGGCAAACCAGCGGTATCCTCGCTGGCGCGACCGGGCGGTTGGTGGGCCAATCCCGGTCACGCTAATGGATTCAATTGAGCCTTACGCTTAGCGTCAACCCGCCAGCGAAATCGGCGCTATTGTTGTTGAGCCCCGTACCTGCAAAGGCGGTCAGATTGAAGCCTTTGGCAAGGCGGACGCTCGCCCAACCTGTGATCTCGCTTGAGGCCCGGTTGCCTGCGATCGACGATTGTTGCCAGTCATAATCGGCGCCTAACGTAAGGCCGTCGCCGGCGCGGACGCTTGCGCCTGCTCCTGCACCCCACGTGTCTCTCACAGGAACTGCAGCAGAATTTCCGGCAAAACGGCGGCGGCCGTGGATGTAAAGGGTTGCCGGACCGATATCCTTACCGAAATCGCCAGCAAGTGTGAAATCGAACTTGCCGGTGCCAAGGCGCTTTGCTCTTGAAGCTGTTGGCAGTTTCACCCGTCCGGTCGCATCGAAGAAAAAATCCGATCCAAGATCAAAACTATAGGTTCCTGCAACAACAACGTCGCCGATACCATTGCGCTTGCTTGAAGGGGTTGCGACGCCATCATCATCTTCGATATCGCCCGAGCCGCTGGAGCCACTGCCACCGCGTCCCCGACCGCGGCCTCGGCCGCCGCCGCTGTCGCCTCCTTCCGGCGTGTCCAGCAGCGAAGCTGGGCCATCGATCCAGACATAGGGAACCGATATGCGCAAGCTGAAACTGTCTGTGCTGAATTTGGCGGCCAGTGGCGCGGAAATTACCTTGGTCTTTTCCGTTTCGCCATAGTCACCGCTGGAATAGTTGACACCCGTCGAGATGCGGATGCTCGAGCTGTCACTGGTCTCCGCCGATGTGGTCTGATTTTCGGCATAGGCCGGCGTTGCGCCAATGAAGCCCATCATCATGGCAGCCAATGCTGCCGTTGTTTTTGAATTTCTCATAATAATCCCCGGAAAAAACAGGCTATTTGCAGCTAGCTCATAAGCCCCGTGTGTTGAACCAGTGTTAAGCTCTGGAAAGGAGCGACCTTTCCAGAGCCAGCCAGTGTCCTTTCATGCGGCCGAGACCCCAACAGTCACTGGCATCACGATCGCATCAGGCGCCGCCCGGGGCGTCGTCACCGCCACGACCGCGACCACGTCCACGACCCTGACCGCGGCCCTGGCCGCCGTCCCGAACGCGTGGATTGTCATCTTTTGCACGATCTTCTTTTGCGCGATCATCTTTTGCACGATCACCGCCGCGATCATCGCCCCGCTTATCATCAGCGCCACGGCCACGATCGCGGACGCGGTCGCCACCCTTGTCATCATTGATGTCGTGATCAGGGCCATCGTCAGCTCCGCGACCACGGCGCACATCGCCAGGCGCATCGTCGGCGCCGCGACCGCGACGCACATCACCCGGCGCATTGTCGCAACCGCGACATTGGCGAACATGGCCGGCCGGGTCATCTGCGCCGCGACGCGCCGAGGCGCTGTTGGCTGTGAAGGCAGCTGCGCAGATTGCAGCAGCAGCAACACTGTATCGGATGAGTTTCGTCATGATAGACTCTCCTTTCTTGAGGGGGCCGACAATGCTGCCGGTCATATCGACAACGAAAGGCAGAGAAATTTATTCCGCGAAACCAAAAAGGAACCGCTTATTTTTTCCATCCGCTTGAAAGAACGACATTTTCTTTTTCGGCGTTGAAAGGATCTGAAGCGCCGAGCTTCTCGTATGTCGCGTTCAGCCCGCTGCCATCGGTGCCGCCCGCTGTTTGGATGCTATCACCATCGGGCATGGCGACTGTACCTTCAACGATTGCTTCAATCTTCCAACCTGCTTCGCTGCGGCAGGCCAAGCCGCTTTGCGGGTTGGAGCCGGTAACGGAAAATTCGCGGCAATAGCGGCCGTCCTGAGCCCGCACCGTCAATACCGGAACGACCGCGCCACCATCGCGCAGAGCAACCTGGGTTCCGGACGCCCGGCTTTCCATCGCCTGCTGGAAGGAAGGGTCGTCGTGAATGCCAGCTGCCATAGGTTGGAACAACCAGACCGCAGCGGCAATAGCAGCAGCCACCGCACTGCCCGCCGGCAGCCACCGTTTGGGCACCCAGCGATTATCGTTCGCCGCGGCCGCAGGCATTGTCACGACATTGCCTGCCTCTCCCAAACCCATCTTTTCCAACAAATCTTGCGATGGCGGCGAGAGGGCAAAGGCCGAACGCAGCAATTCATCATTCTCTTGCCAGCGTTTGGCCGCTTCGGCGAGCACGGGATCCTGTTCCAGTTTCGCCTCAAAAGCACGCGCTTCGTCGAGGGACATCGCGCCATCAAGCCAACGTGCCATTTCTTGTTCGTGGTCATCCATCGCTTGAACCCTTGTTTTGCAGCGCAAGGTCGATTGCAGCGCGCGCTCTTGCAAGCCTACTCATCACTGTACCAATTGGCAGATCGAGCATCACAGCCGCTTCTTTGTAACTTTGCCCGTCGAGCACAATCAGGGCCATCAATGCTCGCTGCTCCTCTGGCAAGGCGGCCATCGCGGCGCGGGCGTGATCGAGTTGGGATCGCGCCTCGACGATTTGTCGCCCATCGCTGCCTGCGACAAAAGCGAGTTCTTCGATATCGACACTTTGCCCCCGCCGTTTCGCAGCACGCGCCTGATCGATGTGGATATTCTGCGCGATGCGGAACATCCAGCTTTCAAGCGAGGTTCCCGCCTGGCATTGCTCTTGCCGTGTCAGCGCCCGTTCAACTGTTGCCTGCATCA
>CAZFYJ010000046.1:0-11567 GCA_964523215.1 uncultured Sphingomonadaceae bacterium
CGGGCGCGTGTTCGATGCAGCCGAAGCTCTGGCAAAAGGCCTGGTGCAGCAGATGTGCGCGCCCGATGCCCTCATGGAAACGGCATTGGCGCAGGCACATGCGATGACCGCACACAGCGCCCCGGTGTCGGTTGCCCTGACCCGCCGGATGCTGTGGCGCATGGCGGGAGCGGCGCATCCGATGGAGGCGCACCGCTGGGACAGCCGGTTGGTTTATGCGCGGGGCCGCATGGGCGATGCGCGCGAGGGCGTCACCAGCTTTCTCGAAAAGCGCGATGCCGAATTTGGCGACAGCGTGGCGGATGATTATCCCGCATTCAGCCCCTTTGAGGACGATCCGGATTATCGCTAGGGCGATCGCCCATGCGATGGAGACATCGCGCCTGACATCGCTCTAGTAGATGCCGCCCTGCTCTTCGAGAAAATCATTATCCTTGGGCGCGCTTTGGGCCTTTTGCTGGCTGCCATTGCCCTGCGCGGCATCCTCGCTCGCCTTGGGTGCCGCCTTCGGCCTTGGCGCGGCCGTCGTGGCGGCGGGCACCTCATCCTTGCGGGCAGAACGGCGCGGCTCGCTGTCGGCCTTGAATGCCTCCCAGATGATCGGGCTGTCGCCATCATTGTCGATCGGCCAGCCGGTGTAGACGCGCTTGCCGCTGCGCCGGTCGATGCGCACCATGCGCACGCCCTTGGGCGCGACAAAGGGCCGCGCCGGCATATCGGCCACGGCATCCTTCATGAACTGCTTGAAGATTGGGGCCGCGATGGTGCCGCCCTGGGCAAAGCCACCCAGCGACCGCCGCTGCTCATCAAAGCCCATATAGACGCCGGCCGCCAGATCCGGCGTGCCACCCACGAACCACACATTGGTGGGGCCAGTCGTCGTCCCCGTCTTGCCGAAAACCGGACGGTTCATGTCGCGCAGCAGCTTGGCGGTGCCGCGCTGGATGACGCCTTCCATGATGTGAACCATCTGAAACGCAGTGATCGGGTCCATCAGCTGGCGGCCTTCGGCGCCGAAACGCGGCATCGGCTTGCCATCCCAGTCGGCCGCGTTGCAGCCATCACAAGCCTTCCATTTTTCGGGATAGATGACCTTGCCGTTGCGATCCTGCACATAATCGATGAGACGCGGCTTCAATTCGCGCCCGTGATTGACCAGCATCGAATAGGCATTGGTCATTTTTTCGACAGTGGTATCGCCTGCGCCCAGCGCAAAGGACAGGTAAGGCGGATAGCTGCCGATGCCCATGCGCTCGAAGGTCTTGGCAACCTTGGCCATGCCGACAGTGTTTGCCGTGCGCACCGTCATCAAGTTGCGCGATTGCTCCAGTCCCCAGCGGATGGTCTGCGGCCCGGCATTGCCGCCGCCCGAGTTGCGAAAGCATTTGCGGCCGAGCGATGCAGACTGGAACACGCAGAACGGCCCGTCGATGATGATCGATGCGGGCGTCATCCCGTTGTCGAGCGCGGTTGCATAAACAAAGGGCTTGATCGTGGAGCCGGGCTGGCGCTTTGCCTGGGTGGCGCGGTTGAAAGGGGAAAGCAGCGCATCAAAGCCGCCCTGCATCGCATAGATGCGGCCCGAATTGGGGTTTTGCACCACCATGCCGCCCGAAACGGCAGGAATGCTGCGCAGCGCATATTGCGCGCCGCCCAGTGGCTTGACCACAATCAGCTGGCCCGGCTTCAGCGCGTTGAAGGCGCTTCCGCCCGTCGCCCGATCGATCAGCCCGGCATTGCCGGCCGCCAGATTGGCCGTCTTGCCATCGGCAAAGCCGATTTGCGCAGCACCTGCGGCCTTGCGGATCACCACGGCGACCCGCCAATCTTCATAATCGACCGACATGAACGTGGATTTCAGCCGGCCGGCCCATTGCCTGTCCCAATCGCCATCGGTGTTGACCGTTCCGACCGGCCCGCTCCAGCGTCCGCCGCCATCATAGCGCAGCAGGCCGGTGCGCAGCGCAGCGGCGGTTTTCTGCTGATATGCGTCATTATAAGCCGTGCGCACCCACAGGCCCCCGGCATAGACGCTGTGCGGCCCCTCGCTTGCATTTTCGCCAAAGCGATCCTTCAGTTCGCGACGCACTTGCTCCATGTAATAGCCGCCCACATCGCGATAGGGGCTGCCCCGATTGGCAACGATGCCAAGCGGCATGGCCTTGGCCGCATCGCGCTGGGCCGCGGTGATCCAATCGGCATCGAACATTTGATCGAGCACCCAGTTGCGCCGTGAAATTGCCCGCTCCTCATTGCCCGCCCGGCCATAACGCTCTGGCGCCTTGGGCAGGATCGCAAGGAACGCCATTTCGTGCAGTGCGAGATCGCCCACATCCTTATCGAAATAGGCACGCGCCGCCGCCTGCACGCCAAAGCTCTGCCGCCCCAGCGGAATCTGGTTGAGGTAAAGCTCAAGAATGCGCTCCTTGGGCAGTGCATCCTCGATGCGGAAGGCGAGAATGGCCTCCTTGATCTTGCGCGAATAGGTGACCTCATTGGTCAGCAGCAGATTTTTCGCCACCTGCTGGGTGATGGTGGAGGTGCCGCGCGGGGTATCCCCGCTCACCACGCCTTCAAAGGCGGCACGCACAAGGCCCGGATAATCAAGGCCGCCATGCTCGAAAAACGTGCGATCTTCGGCGGCCAGATAGGATCGCACCAGCAGCGGCGGATATTCCGCAAAATCGAGCTGCACCCGCCGTTCGCGGGCATAGCTGTGAATGGGATCGCCATTCACGTCGCGCACCACGGTTGGCAAAGGCGGCTGATAATCCTTGAGCGATTCGCCTGATGGCAGGCCGCGCGCAAAGGCAATCCAGATGAACGCCCACAAGGCGAGCATCGCCGCCACAAAATAGATGAACCAGCGGAACCAGCGCCTGTGCCAGTAATCCCGCCAAAGGGCGATCAGCCCGGCCTCCCGCTTCAGGCGGAGGTTCAGCGCGCCTGCTGCTGCCGCAATTCCTGGCCCGGCGCCTGCCCCTGCATCGCCTGTTTCGGGCACCGTGACGGGGTCACCCGCGGGCGCATCTGCGGCTTTTCCGGCAATCCGCTGCCGCAGGCTGCGCACGGCGGTTGCGCCGGTGTCGCGCTTCTCGGCCTCAGGCTCGGCAGGGGCAGCGCGCGCAGGGTCTGGCGGATCGTTGCGGTCTTCCATGCTCTCGCTCTACTCCAGAAGTCGCCTGCGATGGAAGGGGCAATGCGCAACTTAATCAGGTGCCTTGGCGCGATTTCGAGTGCGATGGAGACATTTCACGGCTCGGGTCGCGACGCGCACCAGCGGTGACATCGCGTTGCAAAGAACATCCTGGAGCCAGCTTTTGATCCCGTCAAAAGCCGACAGGCTCTAGGTGCCGCAATAGGTGATGCAGCGCGGGCTGCCGGCAGGCGGAGGCTGCGCCAAGTGAGCCTGCGTTGCGGGGGGGTCGTCAAACGGGCTTTGCAATGCGGCAAGCAGCGCATGAAAGGGGGCGAGATCGGCTGCATCCTGCGCGGCGGACAGCGCTGCCTCGACCTGATGATTGCGGGCAATGATGGCGGGATTGGCCTGCCGCATGCGGCGGCGTGCCTCCGCCATGTCCGCCCCGCTCCGGGCCAGCTCTGCGTGCCAGCGCCCTTGCCATGCCAGAAAAGGTGCAGGATCGGCAAATAATGCCGCGGCGGCCAGCGATTCTGCACCAGGATCGGATGACAATGCCCTGAAGAACAATGTGAAATCTGCCTCGGCCGCAGCCATCAGCGCCAGCAGATCGCCGATCAGAGCTGCATCGTCTGCTGGTGCCCCGGCAAGGCCGATCTTGGCCGCCATTGCCCCATGCCAGGCTGCCTCAAAGGCAGGCGCAAAGCCCGCCAGCGCAGCATTGGCCACGTGCTGCTGCGCGGCATCGCCGTCACCCAGCAGGGGCAGCAGGCATTCTGCAAAGCGCGCCAGATTCCATGCCGCGATCTGAGGCTGGCGGCCATAGGCATAGCGGCCATGGTGATCGATCGAGCTGAACACCGCATCGGGGCGATAGGCATCGATAAAGGCGCAAGGCCCATAATCGATCGTCTCGCCGCTGATCGTCATATTGTCCGTGTTCATCACGCCGTGGACGAAACCGTAGGACAGCCATTGGGCGATGAGGCGGGCCTGCGCTGTGCACACGGCCTCCAGCAGGGCGGCATAGGGATTGTCAGCCGCTGCGCAATGCGGATGATGGCGGGCAATGGCGTGATCGGCAAGCGATTGCACGGCATCTGGCCCGAGGTGGGCAGCGGCAAACTGAAATGTGCCGATGCGGATGTGGCTTGCGGCAGTTCGCACCAATATGGCGCCGGGCAGGGGGGCTTCGCGCCACACGCCCTCGCCCGTTGTGATGACGGCAAGGGAGCGGGTCGTCGGCACGCCCAGTGCGGCCATTGCCTCTGATATCAGAAATTCGCGCAGCATCGGCCCAAGTGCGGCCTTGCCATCGCCGCCGCGTGAAAAGGGGGTCGCGCCCGATCCCTTCAGATGCAGATCGTGCCGCGTGCCATCTGGCGCGATGACTTCGCCGAGCAGCAGCGCCCGGCCATCGCCCAGCTGCGGATTGAAGTGGCCAAATTGATGCCCGGCATAGGCAAGCGCCACCGGCCCATCGCCCTCGCTGAAGCTTTGTCCCGCCAGATAGGTGGCCAGATCGCCACCAGGCACATCGGCCGGATCGAGCCCCAGCCGCCGGGCGAGCGGCGCATTGAACAGCAGCATCTCCGGTTGGGCAAAGCGCGCCGCGGCCCAGGGCCTTGCCAGTTGCGGCAGCGCCCGGGCATAGCTGTGTTCAAGATGCCAGCCGCTCGGGTGCGTCGCGCTCAATCCGCAGGCTTCTTTTCTAGCGCCACGGCATTGATGCAATAGCGCAGCCCGGTGGGCGGCGGACCATCGGGAAAGACATGGCCAAGATGCGCATCGCACACCGCGCAGCATGTCTCCACACGCACCATGCCATAGCTCTGGTCAATATGATAGGCGATCACATTGGCGGCAACCGGGGCACCAAAGCTCGGCCAGCCCGTGCCGCTTTCGAATTTGCTCGCGCTGTCGAACAACAGCGTGCCGCATCCGGCACAGGCATAGCTGCCCGGCTCGAACAGCGAACACATTGCGCTGCTGAATGCGCGCTCGGTGCCATGTTCGCGCATCACCGCAAACTGCTCCGGCGTCAGCAGGCTGGCCCATTCGCCCGCGGTCTTTTCGACACGTGCCGGGGGCGGCGGGTTGCCGCTGCGCGCCTGCGTGATCACGCCGCTCCAGTCAATCATGTGCGTGCCTTTCGCTGTGGACCGGCATCATATAGGCATGATCAATCGAGCACCAAGGGGCCATGGTTCAGCCGCGGCAGCACATGTCGGGCAAACAGATCGCATTCGGCCGCGTGTGGATAGCCAGACAGGATGAAGGCTTCGATGCCGAGCGCCTGATAGGCCTGCAAGGTGGCAAGCACCTGATCGGGATCGCCGACAATCGCCGCGCCGCAGCCAGAGCGTGCGCGGCCAATGCCGGTCCACAGATGGTCCTCGATATAGCCATCATTGGCTTCGGCCTGGGCGCGCAGTTCGGCCTGTCGCGCGACACCGAATGTCTGTGCGTCGAGCGATTTGTTGCGGATGGCCTCGCCGGTTGCCGCATCCAGCCTGGACAGCAGCCGTTCTGCGGCCGCGCGCGCCTCTGCCTCGGTTTCGCGCACCACCACATGCACGCGAAAGCCATATTTCAGCGAGCGGCCATAATGGGCGGCACGCGCGTTCATGTCGGCAATCAGGTCGCGTGCCCCCTGCAAGGTTTCCGGCCACATCAGATACACGTCGCACCCCTGGGCCGCGGCATCGCGCGCAGCCGGCGACAGGCCGCCAAAATAGAGCGGCGGGCATTTGCCCGATGTTGTGGTGATCCGCGCCGGGGCAATATCGAGCTGCCAGAATTCGCCCTTGTGCGAGAGATGTTCGCCGTTCAGCAGCGTCTTCAATATGTGCATCGCCTCGACCGTGCGGGCATAGCGCGGCTCGCTCTCCAGCCGGTCGCCCGGCAGATCGGACGAGATGATGTTGACTGTCAGCCGTCCGCCAAGGATGCGATCGAGGCTGGCGATGCGGCGCGCCAGCTGGGGCGGCCAGTCTTCGCCGATGCGCACGGCCATGAGCAGGCGGATGGCCCGCGTCAGCGGCGCAATCGCCCCGGCAAAAATCGTCGTATCAATGCCCAGTTCATAGCCCGAAGGCAGCAAGATATTGTCGAACCCGCCCTTTTCGGCCTGCAGCACGATGTTGCGGCAATGCTCGAAACTGGATGCGAGCGCCGGATCAGGCACGCCGAGAAACTCATAATCATCATCGCACAAGGCGGAAAACCAGCTCACCTCGCAGCGCGGCCCGGCGGCCACAGCGGTTGCGGTTGCAGCTTCGGTCATGGCAGTCTTTCTCCTCTCGCGGCCACCAGCACGTCATACCAGCTGGCTCTGGTCCATTGCACCTTGAACGCGTCGGCCGCCTCTGCGATGCGCGCCGGGTTCTGCGTGCCGACAATGGGGATGGGATGCGCCGGGTGCGCCATGATCCAGGCATAGGCAGCGGCTGTGCGTGATACGCCATGTGCGCTCCCCACCCGGTCAAGCGCTTCGGCGACATTCATTTCACGCTCGGTGCGCGGCTGGGCAATGCGCCCGCCGCCAAGCGGCGACCAGGCCATCGGTATCAATCCCATCTGCATCGCCTGATCAAACTGGCCATCGGCAATTGGCTGCAGATGGAGCGGCGAAAATTCGGGCTGCGTCGTGGCGATCGGCACCGTCAGAAAATGGCTGAGCGCCGCAATCTGCGCGGTCGTGAAGTTGGAAACGCCGATCGCGCCGATCTTGCCTGCGCGGTGTGCATCCTCCAGCGCGCGGGCGATTTCCTGCGGGTGGGTGAGGATATCCGGGCGGTGAACCTGCCACAGCTCCACCCGGTCGGTGCGCAGCCGCCGCAGGGATATGTCGATCGCGGCACCCAGATAGTTTGCCGAGCCGTCGTAGGGCGTGCCGATGATGATGCCGCCCTTGGTGGCCAGCGCCATGCGCGCCCGCAGGCCCGGTTCGGCTGCCAGAATGTCGCCCAGCAGCGTTTCGGCCGATCCGAAGCCGGCCGGGTCGTCCGCGCCATAGATGTCGGCGGTGTCGAGAAAATTGATGCCCGTATCGAGCGCGGCATGCACCAGCCGTGTCGCATCGGCGAGCGGCTGACCGGCAAAGCGCCACATGCCCCAGGCAAGCGCCGAGACCATCGGGCCGCCGGGCCCGAGCGGGCGCATCGCGGGGGCGGCGGGCAGCAGGCGGCGATGTGCCGAAAGGGCGGGATCGTTGGGATTGTCAGTCATTGGCGGGATGATCCTTGCTGGCGGAAAGATGGGGCGCAGCCGCGGTTCCGCCGCGTGGCGGGGGTGCTGTGGATGCGCGGGTGATGAGGCGATGGGGCAGGCGGCTGTGCACCGGATTGGCGGGAACACTGGCATCCCCCTCGGCACGCGACAGCAGCAGATCGGTTGCGGCATAGGCCAGATCGCGGGTCGGCTGCTCGATCGTGGTGAGCGGTGGCCACACCACCCGCGCCAGTGTCGTATTGTCAAAACCTGCCACGGACAAAGCTTCAGGGATCGCAATGCCGATGCTGTGCGCGTGGGATAGGACGCCGGCTGCCATATCATCATTGGCAGCGAAAATGGCCGTCGGTGGCGGCGTCAGCCCCAGCAAGGCCTGGGCTGCGGCCACGCCGCTATCAAAATCGAACGCGCCCTGGATCACCAGCTGTGGATCAAAGGCGATGCCCGCCCGATCCAGTGCACGCCGATAGCCATAGAGCCGCGACGCGCTGGCCATATGATCCTGATGGCCGATGATGTGCCCGATCCGCCTGTGCCCGAGATTGATCAGATGGGTGGTGATGTCATCGCCTGCCTGGGCATCATCCATGAACACCGAAGAGGTGAGCGCATGATTGGTGCCGGGCGATATGCGGACAAAGCCAATGCCCTCTGCCTCCAGCACGGCGAGCACGGCAGCGCAATCCGTGACCGGCGAGGAAAGCACGATGCCATCGATATGCGTTTCGGCAATCAGCCCGCGCACGGCCTCTCCCACACAGGGATCGGCCACATTGACCGGCTGGGCCAGCAGACGCACGCCCGCTTCGGCACAGCGCTGCCAGCAGCCTTCCTGGATGGCGTGGATATAATAGGGGCTGTGATTGTCATAGATGAGGGCAATCTGGCCTGATCGCGCCCCTTTCAGCATCCGCGCCGCCATGCTGGGCCGAAAGCCGAGCTGGGAAACGGCCGCACGCACCCGCGCCCGGATGGGCTCGGTCACATAAGGGTGATCGTTCAGCACACGAGAGACGGTCTTGGCGGAGACGCCCGCCGCCTGCGCCACATCGCGAATCGTGCTGCGCCTAGTTGCCATGCGCGGCCCCGCTGGCTGCCATGAAGGCGCGATGTTCGCGCGCAAGATCCGCAAAATGCCCGGCATAGTTGCTGTCTGTTGCGAAAAAAACGGGCGGCTCGCCAATCGGTGCCGCGATATCGTGCCAGCCCGGCGCATAGCCCTTGCCACGCCACATGTGCACCCAATCGCGCCCCTCGGGCAGCAGCACGCGGCGGCGCTGGGCGCCTGCCTCGATCACGGGCGCGACAATCAGATCGGCGCCGTACAGATATTGATCCTGCACCGACCATGCCGCCACACAATCGGGATAATCGAGGAACATGGCCCGCTGGAGGGGAAGCCCGGTTGCCACGCTGTGCCCAATGCTGGCCTGAACATAGGGCGCAAGCGATGCGTGCACGCGCGTGAACGCTGCGAAATGGGCGAGCAACTCGGGCGTGCTGTCCACCTGCAGATTGTCGCGCGGGCGGTTTCCCTCATGCGTGCGCATCACCGGGCTGAAGGCCCCCAGCTCGCACCAGCGCAGTATCAGTTCTGCACTGCGCACAAAGCCGAGGCTGGTATAGCCGCCGACATCGCTGTGATGATAGGGATTGCCCACCATGCCGGCGGAAAGAGCCGCGGTGATGACGGTGCCGATGCCATCATGGCGCGAAAAATCGACCGATTGATCCCCGGCCCAGAGCAGCTGATTATGGGCCTGGACGCCGCTGTGCCCCGCGCGCATGAAAAAGAGGACGTCGCCCGTGCGCTCCCTTCGGGCTATGGCATCGGCATTCACCCGGGCCCACAGCACCGGCCAGGCATTGTGCGCGAGCAGCGGATCGGAGCCATCATGCAGGCGCACGTCCGTCGGCAGATACTCCCCGAAATCGGCCATCCAGCCATCAAGGCCGAAATCGATCATCGATCGGCCAATGATGGCCTCGGCAAACCATTGTGCAGCGGCGGGATTGGTGAAATCCACCACGGCTGCATCAAATTCCCCGAAATCGATGGCATATGGCGCGTCGGCATCGGGGCGCAGCGCCAGAAAGCCCGCGCCGGCCGCTTCTGCATATTGCGGCCCATCCACTGCCAGATAGGGATTGCAATAGCCCAGGAAGCGGATTCCATCCGCATTCAGCCGGGCAATATCACGCGGCAAATCGGGGTAGCGGCCGGGGTTCCATTGCCAATCCCAGAACAGCCGGGTGCCAAAGCTGGTCTCGCGGATGCCGCACCAGTCCTCGCACCAAAGGCCGCTGGCGATCACGCCGGCAGCACGCATGGCATCGAGCCGGGCCATGCTGTTGGCCCCGTCCTTCAGGCCGATGATCGCACCGTGCGTGCTCCATGCGGGCAGGGCCGGGGGCTGGCCAAAGCGCGCGGCCAGCTGGCGCACCAGCGCATCGGGCGTGCCGCCTGCGAAAAATTCGATGGCATCCGGCCATGCGCGGATTTCGATTTCATGATAGCTCGCTGCGCGAAAATCAAATGCGGCATAGGCAGTGCTGGGGATGTGGCACGCATAGCCTGCCGATGAAATGAAGGTCGGCTGCGGATAGTTGGTGGTCCAGTAATCGCCGCCCGCATGCGCCATGTCTGCCATCTGGGTGATGCTGGTGCTCTTGTCGCGCCCGACGCCGGGTTCGCTGGTCCACAAAGGGAAATGGCGGGGCGATCCCGGCCCGCGCAGATTGAAATAGCTCATCTGCTCGCCCGCACCCCAGATGGCTTCGTCAGCAGTTGCGGCGAGGCGGATCCACAGCCGGTTGACATCGCGGGCATCAGCCGTTGGCGCAAGGCGGAGCCGGTGGCCCTCGGCCCAGAGATGGAGCAGCGGCGGCTGCCCTGCATCTGCGGCCAGCGCGATCAGCATCCCCCGTTCTTCATCCTCGACGCGGCTCGCATGGCGCAGCTCGGTGACCGGGCCAAGGTTGTCCGTGATCCGGTAATTGCCGCGATATTCGAAGATATCCGCAACGCCATGCGCCAGGCGGAAAGCAGGGGCGTCTGCGCTGTGGCGCAACAGCGGGATGATGCGGCCTGTCGCGTCGGCAAAGCCTGCGCGCAGCACATCATCGCTCAGCTCAAGACGCACCATGGCCGATCAACATCCTCCCTCGCATGCGTGCACGCCATGCCGTCACCCTGCCGGGCCATTGTCCGAGCGCGTGGCGGCCGACAGCTGTGACACCGTTGACACAATGCCGCAACTTTCGTTGCTGTGCAAGATTGACCTGCAGCGCATGACTGGGCTAAACTTTGGTCGTAACACGATAAAACGCAATCTTATCAACAATCCCACTGTTCGTTCAGGAGAGAGCCATGCCAGTTTCCGCATCCGTGCCGCGCGCAAGCCGCCCATTTCTGACAACGCTGACATCCGCGGTTGCGCTTGCCGCAGCTCTTGTTTCGGTGCCAGCTCATGCGCAGGATGCACCCGTCGATGACGCGGCCTCTGCCGCCGATGAAGGCACCGAAATCATCGTCACGGCGCAAAAGCGGGAGGAGAATCTGCAGGATGTGCCCGTTGCCCTGACGGTTGTCAGCGGCGATGCGATTGCGGCCTCGGGTGGCGTCAACATCGAAAATGCCCAATATCTGGTGCCCAGCCTCAATTTCCGCAAATCCGGCACCAGCCTCAATCAGGCGCTGTTCCTGCGCGGCGTCGGCACCATCAATTTTTCGATCGCGGCCGAGCCTTCCGTCGCGGCCGTGCTGGATGGCGTGGTGCTGAGCCGGGCGGGCGAGGGCTTTGGCGACCTGTTCGACATCGAACGGATCGAGGTGCTGCGCGGGCCGCAGGGCACGTTGTTCGGCAAGAATGCCTCCGCCGGCGTGGTCAGCATCGTGACCAAGCGGCCAACCAATGATTTTGGCGCATCCTTTGAAGCGAGCTATTTTGACAGCCAGGAATATCGCGTGCGTGGCGTGGTCAACATTCCGCTGATGGAGAATATCCGCAGCCGCATCGGCGTATTCTATGGCGAATATGACGGCAATATCCGCAACATTGCGCTCAATCGCGACGTCAATGGCTATAAGCGCTATGGCGTTCGCGCTGTGGTCGAGGCCGATGCCGGCGACAATGTGACCTTCACCCTGCGGGGCGACTGGCGGCGCGCCAAGGATGATTGCTGTGCCGAAATC
>CAZFYJ010000047.1:0-3892 GCA_964523215.1 uncultured Sphingomonadaceae bacterium
TGACCCCGCTGTCGCTGGGTATCGAAACGCTGGGCGGCGTATTCACCCGCATGATCGACCGCAACACGACGATCCCGACCAAGAAGAGCCAGGTCTATTCGACCGCTGAAGACAATCAGCAGGCCGTGACGATCCGCGTCTTCCAGGGCGAACGCGAAATGGCGGCGGACAACAAGGCGCTGGGTCAATTTGACCTTGTCGGCATTCCGCCGGCACCGCGCGGTGTTCCGCAGATCGAAGTGACCTTTGACATCGACGCGAACGGCATCGTCTCTGTCCACGCGAAGGACAAGGGCACCGGCAAGGAGCAGCAGATCAAGATCCAGGCATCGGGCGGCCTTTCGGACAGCGATATTGATCAGATGGTGAAGGAAGCAGAGCAGTTTGCCGAGGAAGACAAGAAGCGCCGCGAGGCAGCCGAGGCACGCAACAATGCCGAAAGCCTGATCCACACGACCGAGCGCCAGCTGGCCGATAATGGCGACAAGATCGATGCCGCGCTCAAGAGCGAGATCGAAGCCGCCGTGGCCGACACGAAAAGCGCGGTGGAAGGCGGCGATGTGGATGCCATCCGCGACAAATCGGCAGCGCTGGCGCAGGTCGCGATGAAGATGGGCCAGGCGATTTACGAACAGGGCCAGGCCGATGCCGGCAGTGCAGAGGGCGAAGGCCGTGCTGATTCTGCCGGGGATGATGTCGTCGATGCTGAATTTTCCGAAGTCGAAGACGACAAGAAATAACCGGCAGGATATGGGGCGCGGGGGGTGCGGCACAGGCTGAACCCCGCGCCCTTTGCCTTGGGGTGGCCGCATGAGCGATGATTATTACGAGCTGCTGGGTGTCGAGCGCGGTGCCGATGATGCGGCCCTGAAATCGGCCTATCGCCGCGCGGCGATGCAGTGGCATCCGGATCGCAACCCCGGCGATGCCGCGGCCGAGGCCCGGTTCAAGGCGGTGAACGAAGCCTATGACATATTGAAAGACCCGCAAAAGCGCGCCGCTTATGATCGCTATGGCAAGGCTGCGTTCGATCAGGGCGGCTTTGGCGGCGGCGGGCCGGGCGCCGGATTTTCGGACATCGGCGATATATTCGAGACGATCTTCGGCTCGGCCTTTGGCGGGCAGGCAGCGAGCAGCCGCCGCGGGCCGCAGCGCGGCGCTGATCTGCGCTATGATCTCGAGATCAGCCTTGAAGAAGCCTTTCACGGCAAAGCGACCGAGATCAGCATCGATGTATCGGCTGCATGCGATGTGTGCGATGGCACGGGCGCCAAGCCCGGCACCAGCGTTCGCCCCTGCAACACCTGTGGCGGGCGCGGCCAGGTGCGCAGCCAGCAGGGCTTTTTCGTGGTGGAGCGGCCTTGCCCCACCTGCCTTGGCACGGGCCAGGTGATCGCCGATCCCTGCTCTGCCTGCCGGGGCGAGGGACGCGTGGACAAGCGCAAGACGCTGGCCGTCACCATCCCGCCCGGCGTCGACGATGGCACGCGCATCCGCCTGACCGGGGAGGGAGAGGCCGGCGCGCGCGGCGCGCCTGCGGGCGATCTCTATATCTTCCTCCATGTCCGGCGGCACAGCGTCTTCGAGCGGGATGGCACCACCCTGTTCTGCCGGGTCCCCATCAGCTTTACCACAGCAGCGCTGGGCGGCAGCATCACCGTGCCGGGGCTGGACCGTGTCGGCCACGATATCCGCATTCCGGCGGGCATCCAGTCCGGCAAGCAGCTTCGCCAGCGCGGGGCTGGCATGCCGGTGCTGAACGGGCGCGGCACGGGCGATCTCGTGATCCAGATCGAAGTGGAAACCCCGACCCGGCTCAACGCCCGCCAGCGCGAATTGCTGGAGGCCTTTCGCGAAACCGAAACCGGCGAGGAATGCCCGCAAAGCCAGGGCTTTTTCGATCGGCTGAAAACCATGTGGGATGGGCTGGCCTGATCGGCGCGGGCCGCCGTGGCTGGTTCACGCGCCAGTCAGCCGCGCATCACTAGGGCCGCTGCGATGATCAGCGCGATGCTTGCCCTGCTGCTGCAAACCAGCCCCTCGCCCGGCATCTATCAGCCGGCACTGCCCGAACCGCCTGCCGCGCAACCGCCCCGCCGCACCCCGCCCGAGCGCCCGCTGGGAGATCGTTCGGCGCGGTTCGAGGCGTGCATCGATCAGGCGATCGACGATCCGGCCAGCGCGATCGTGACGGCGAGCGAATGGCATATTGGCGGGGGCGGCTGGCTCGCCCGCCAGTGCCAGGGTTTTGCCCATATGATGGCAGGCGATTATGCCATAGCGGCCGCCGCATTCCAGGCCGCGGCCGATGCCGCATCCGCACAGAAGGCGCCGGAAAGCCCCCGGCTGTGGGCACAGGCCGGCAATGCCTGGCTTGCTGCCAATAATGCCGAGGCCGCTTTTGCCGCATTCGACAAGGCGCTGGTGCTGGACGAACTGGCGAGCACAGGGCCGACAGCGGCGCGCGATCGCGGCCTGATCTATCTTGATCGCGGGCGCACGCTGGTGGCGCTGGATCGCCCGGCCGATGCCGCGCGTGATTTTGCCGAGGCGCAAAGGCTGGTGCCGGAAGATGCGCTTGTCTGGCTGCTGTCGGCCACGCTGGCGCGGCGCACCGGCGACTATGCCCGCGCGCAGGCCGATCTCGATATTGCCGCGCGGCTTGCCCCCCGCGATCCCGCCATCGCGCTTGAGGCGGGCAACATCGCCATCCGCCTGGGCGAGGTGGATGCAGCGCGCAAAAGCTGGCAGTCCGCCGTCGATCTTGGGCCGGAAAGCGATCCCGGCCGCGTCGCGCGCGCCTATCTCGCGCGGCTTGAGGCGGAACTTGCCCCGCTCGCAACTCCGCCGGCAGCTCCGTCCCCGGCCCCGCCCCCAACGCGGCCCGAAGCCGAGGCTGCACCCCAAAAATAGCTGGCCCATTTAGGCGCTTGCCAAAGCGGCCCCGCCCGCCATAGACAAGGCCATGCTGCATCGCCGCCAAGGCCCTGCTATTTCTGCCACCATGGCCCAATTCACGGCGAAGCGCGTTGCAGTGCGGCGTGTGCCATGGCTCTGCGCGGCATTTCTGGGCGCGGTATGGCTGGGCGTTGCATTGCTGGGGGCAGCGATGCTGCCGCGGGGCGCCGAGGCAGCTGCCCCTGTCATCGCGCCGCAAGAATATTCGCAGGATGACAGCGTGGCCGCCGCGCCCGTGCCTGTTGTCACCGTGACGGACGACGAGGACGGGGATGCGCGAGAGCCGATCCGGCTTGATCCTGCGCAAGTGGATGCCGCGCACGCCGAAGTGAAGGCAGACAAGGCGATTCAGTTCGATCTGCCCAATGTGCCGCAGCCCAAGGCGCTACCCCCGAAGAAGCAGCGCGAGGTGAACTGGGATTGGCTGAAAGGGCTGACACCGCTGCTGCAATGGCTGTTCTGGATCGTGCTTGGCGGGCTCGTCCTTTATCTGCTTTATGCATTTGTGCCGGGCATCAGGGCCTGGGTCGATGCGCGGCTGCGCCGCGAGGCAGCGCCAGCGGACGAAGAGGATGCCGATGACTGGACGCAGGAGCGCCAGGCGGCCCGCTCGCTGCTGCAGGAGGCAGAGGCGCTGGCCGCGCAGGGGCACTATGCAGAGGCCGTGCATCTGCTGTTGTGGCGCAGTGTGGAAGATATCGAGGCGCGGCGGCCGTCGCTGATCCGGCGGCACTGGACCTCGCGGGAAATTGCGAATGCCGATGGCTTGCCAGCCGCGGTGCGCGACATTTTTGCGACCATTGCGGCGGTCGTGGAAATCAGCCTGTTTGGCAAGCGCGCAATCAATGCGGAGGAATGGCAGCGCTGCCGCGATGCCTATGCCCGCTTTGTTTCGGGCGCGAGCTGGCGGGAGCGCACGGCGTGAGCGGGCCCG
>CAZFYJ010000047.1:3992-11475 GCA_964523215.1 uncultured Sphingomonadaceae bacterium
CCGGGATCGCGCACGAGGCAGAAAGCGGCGTCGTCGGCGGGCGCGGCGCATTCCGGGCCAGCACCATGCTGATGCTGGTGGCGGCCGGCGTGATCAGCTTTCTGGGCTTTGTGGTGCTGAGCGCGCTCGCCCCGCAGATGGACGGCAGCAAAAACCATGGTGCGCATGCGCTCTCCATCGGCGGCAACGGATATTCCGCGATTGCCGAGCTGGCGCAGCGATCCGGGCTGGGGGGCGATGTGCTGCGTTCGGCTGAAGACAGTGGCTATGGCACGCTCCTCATCCTGACGCCTGATGAACGCACCGATCGGGATGATGTGCTGACCCGCATCGATGCCCATGCCGGCAAGGGCAAAGTGCTGATCGTCCCTTCCAAATGGTCAGTGCGGCCCTTTCCGGGGCGGCGCGGCTGGGTGCGCAAGCTCGATAGCCTTGTCGCTTACTGGCAGATTCCCTCAGGCGAGCTTGGTCACCCGATGAAGTGGCGGCCGCGCAACGGGCAGAGCCAGCTGCCGACGCCGGTGTCGGTCGATTTTGGCGCGCCGGCCTTCACCATCGCCGTGCCGCAGACCAGCTGGTCGTTCACCGGCGAAGGGATGGAAAGCGTGATCGATCATCCGCGCGGCGGCATGCTGCTGGGCTATATGGATCGTGCGCCGGGCGTTTATGTGCTGAGCGAGGCGGATCTGCTCAACAATCAGGGCATGAACAACCGGGCCAAGGCTGATGCCGCGCTTTCGCTGCTCACTGCGCTCGTCAATTATGACAATCTCGATGCCGTGGAATTCGACGTGACGCTGAACGGCCTTGGCCGCGACGATCGCTCGCTGCTGCGCATGGCCTTCACCCCGCCCTTTCTTGGCATCACCTTGTGCCTGATTGCCGCGGCCCTTTTTGCAGGCTGGCAATCGCTGGTGCGCTTCGGCCCGGATTGGCGGCGCAGCCGCGCCGTTGCGCTCGGCAAATCGGCACTTGTGCTCAATGCGGCAGAGCTGATGCATCAGGCCGGCAAGGATGCGCACGGGGCCGGCGCCTATGCGCGCAACATGCGCGATGCGGTGGCCATGGCGCTGGCGGCCCCGCCGCATCTCAAGGGGCCTGAGCTCGATGCCTGGCTCGATCATCGCGGGCGCGGCAAAGGCCCGCCCATTGGCGAACTCGTGGCCCGGATGGAGCGGGCCGATAACAGTCAGGACATGCTGGATGGCGCGCGCGCCCTCTGGCGCTGGAGAAAGGACGTGATGCGTGACGGATGAATCAGTAAAGGCGCTGGGGGAGCGCATTTCCGGCGAAGTGGCGAAAGCCGTGGTGGGCCAGGAAGCGGTGGTTCAGCGTCTTCTCGTCGCGCTGTTTTCGGGCGGGCATATCCTGCTCGAAGGCGCGCCGGGGACAGCCAAGACGCTGCTGGCGCAAAGCTTTGCAACCGCAGTCGGGCTTGATTTCGGGCGGATCCAGTTCACGCCGGATCTGATGCCGGGCGATATTCTTGGCTCCAACCTGTTCAATTTCCAGACCAGCAGCTTCACGCTGACCAAGGGCCCGATTTTCTGCGATCTGCTGCTGGCGGACGAGATCAACCGCACGCCACCCAAAACCCAGGCCGCATTGCTCCAGGCGATGCAGGAGCGCGACATCACCATCGATGGCGAAAATTATCCGCTCAATGCGCTGTTCACGGTGGTCGCAACGCAAAACCCGATCGAAAATCAGGGCGTCTATCCGCTGCCGGAGGCACAGCTCGATCGCTTCTTGTTCAAGGTCAATGTCGATTATCCGCCGATCGAGGAAGAGCGCAGGATCGTCGCCGGGCATGGCAACCGTTTCGGCAAGATCAACGCCGCCAGCTTCGGTGTTACCCGCGTGGCCGATGCCGCCGCGATTGGCGCCGCGATTGCGGCCGTTTCCGGCATCACCCTGGTGGACGAGATTGTCGATTATATCGTGCGGCTGATCCGGGCAACGCGCGAAAGCCCGGATCTTGCCTCGGGCGCGAGCCCGCGCGCCGGCACGCTGCTGGCCCGCGCAACGGCCGCGCAGGCCGCGCTCGAAGGGCGCGATTATGCCGTGCCTGACGATGTGAAGCGGCTTGCCTCGGATCTGCTGCGGCATCGCATCATCCTGTCTCCCGCGGCTGAAATCGATGGCCGCCAGGTCGATGATGTGGTGGCTGATCTGATCGCATCGGTGGAAGCGCCGCGATGATCTATCCCACGCCGCGCCCGATTCTGCTGGCGCTGCTGGGTGCGCCGGTCGCGCTGGCGGTGGGCCTGTTCTTTCCCCAGCTGTGGACGCTGGCGGTGGTGTGGGCCGTGTTTCTGCTCGTGCTGATGCTGATCGATGCCGCTGTGGGTGCCAATCCGCTGCGTCAACAGGTGGACGTGGAGGTTCCGCGCACCCAGGGCGTGGGCGAGCCTTTCGAGGTGGTGGTGCGCGCCAATGGCGTGCCGCGCGGTGCTGAAATCGCGATCGAAGCCAACAGCCGCATTGCCCCCAATGGCCGGCTCGAAGCCCGCTTTCGCCGCAGGGACGGGCAGACCGAGGCGCGGCTGACGCTGACGGCGGACCGGCGCGGCGATGCCCCGCTTGGCCGCCTGTGGCTGCGCTGGCAGGGATTGCTCGGCATGGTGTGGAAGCAGCGCATCATCCCGCTGGAGCGCAGCATTGCCATTCTGCCAAGCCTTGCCAGCGTGCGCGAAGAAGGCATCAGCATGTTCTTTCGTGATGCCGCGCTCGGCCTGCGCACCCGCAAGCTGCGCGGCGAGGGAACCGAATTTCAGTCGCTCACCGAATATCAGCCGGGGATGGACCGCCGGGCCATCGACTGGAAGCAATCGGCCCGCCACATGAAGCTGCACGCCAAGGAATATCAGACCGAACGCAACAATCGCATCGTGCTCGCGCTGGATTGCGGGCGCACCATGTGCGAGCCGCTGGCGGGCATGCCAAAGCTCGATCGCGCCGTTTCCGCCGCACTGCTCAATGCCTATGTCGCGCTCAAGATGGATGATCGCGTCAGCCTGTTCGCCTTTGCTGCACGGCCCGAGATGAAAAGCGAAACCTATGTCTCGACGCGGGATTTTGCTGCGCTTCAGGCGCGGGCGGCAAACATCGACTACAGGTTTGAGGAATGCAATTACACGCTGGGGCTGGCGACGCTCGCAGCCCAGCTGGATCGGCGCTCGCTGATCATCCTCTTCACCGAATTTTCCGATCCCACCAGTGCAGAGCTGATGATCCGCGCCATTGGCAAGATGCTTGATCGGCATGTCGTGATCGCGGTGCTGTTTGATGATGTGGAGCTCGAAACGCTGCAATCGGCCGAGCCGGAAACGCCCAGCGACGTGACCCGCGCCAATATGGCGGCGACCTTGCTGCGCGACCGGCGTATCGCGATTGCGCGGCTGCGGCGCATGGGCGTCCATGTGGTCGAGGCGCCCTATGATCGGGTGAACGGGCGGCTGATCGATGCCTATCTTGCCGTCAAGCAAATGGGGATCCTGTGATGGCAAGTGTGGCAGACAGCGGACCCGCTGTTGCACAGGGCGGCGCGGCAATGCGCGGTGCGGGCGCGGGCGCGGGCGCGGGCGGGGGCGCACCCGGCACCGGCGATCTTGGCTTTTCGCCCGAACAGTTCCGCGCTGAACGCGCAGCAGATTGGGAGGAATTTGATTCGCTGCTCGGCCGGCTGGAGCGTGGCTCTGCCAAATCGCTGGACGATGATGAACTGATGCGGCTGCCGGTGCTCTATCGTGCGACCCTTTCGTCGCTTTCGATCGCACGGGCCACCTCGCTGGATCGCGCCATGCTCGAATATCTCGAATCGCTCGCGATGCGGGGCTATTTCATGCTCTATGGCGTGCGCACATCGCGGCGGGGCAAGCTGGCGCAGTTCCTGCTGGAGGATTGGCCGGGCGCCGTGCGCGGCCTGTGGAAGGAAACGCTGGTTTCGGCGCTCGTCTTTTTCCTCGCCGCGCTCACGGCCTATCTGCTCGTCGCCAATGATCCGCAATGGTATTATCAGATGATCGACCCGGGCATGGCGCAGGGGCGCGAACCGGGGGCCAGCGCAGAGCGGTTGCGCGAAACGATTTTCGGCACCGGCGAGGATGATCATAGCGGGCTTTACATCTTTGCCACATTCCTCTTCACCCACAACAGCCAGGTCTCCATCCTTGCCTTTGCGCTGGGCTTTGCCTTTGGCATTCCGACATTGTTCCTGATCTTTACCAACGGGCTGATGCTGGGTGCGATGATGCATGTGTTCGTTGAAGCCGGGCTGGGGCTGGATTTTGCCGCCTGGCTTTCCATCCATGGCACGACGGAGATTTTCGCCATCGTGCTGGCCGGGGCCGCCGGGCTCAAGATCGGCACGGCGGTGGTCTTTCCCGGGCAGATGGACCGGCTGACAGCCGCGGCGCAGGCGGGCCGCCGCGCTGCCCAGGCGATGATCGGCGTCATCATCATGCTGCTGGTTGCAGGGCTGCTCGAAGGCTTTGGCCGCCAGCTGATCAACAACACGCCGTGGCGCTTTGCCGTGGGCGGGCTGATGCTGTTCATGTGGATCAGCTATTATTATCTCCTGCCGGTCGCCGCGCAGCTGCGCCGCCGCTATGGGGTGGGTTGATGCGGGGCCGGCCCGAAAAGCTGCGCAGCTTCATCACGCCCGAAGGCGTCGCGCTCGAGCTTGAAATTGCGAGCGCCGGATCGCGCTTTGCTGCGCTGGTGGTTGATTTGCTGATCATGCTGCTGGTGCTGCTCGCCTTCACCTGGCTGGTCATCAGCATTGCCTTTGACGGCGGCGATGGCGGCAGCGTCGAGACTGCGGAGCTTCGCCGCGGCATGCTGGCGGTCATCTGGATGCTCGGCTTTTTTCTGCTGCGCAATTTCTATTTCGTGCTGTTCGAGCTGGGCGCGCGTGCCGCAACGCCGGGCAAGCGGCTGCTGAAGATGCGGGTGGTGGCGCGCGATGGCGGGCGGCTGACTGCGGATGCCGTGATTGCCCGCAATCTGGTGCGCGAGATGGAGATTTTCCTGCCGCTGATGTTCATGGGCTTTGGCGCGGCCGAAGGCACATGGGATGGCCTTTCCATCATGCTGGGGCTTGGCTGGGCGCTGGTGCTGAGCCTGTTTCTGCTGTTCAATCGGGATCGGATGCGGCTGGGCGATCTGATTGCTGGCACCTGGGTCGTGAATTCGCAGCGGCGCACCTTGCAAAGCAGCCTGGTGGAAACCTCGACGGCGACCGTCGGCGCGCATGACATCCGCTTCACGGCGGAGGAATTGAGCGTCTACGGCATCTACGAACTGCAAGAGCTGGAGCGCATTTTGCGCACCAGCGATCGCAAGGTGATGAGCAGCGTTGCCGATACCATCCGCCAGAAAATCAACCGCTGGGATGTGATGGATGACGATCTGTTCCTGCACGCATATTACCGGGCGCTCAAATCCCGGCTGGAACGCGATATCCTGTTTGGCAAGCGGCGCGAAAACAAGTTTCAGGATGCCCATGGCCGCGAGCTGGCAGCGCAGGCTGACCAGAGCGCTGGACAGTGAGAGGGACGCGCCTCACACACAATCGGCCCTATTCGGCGATTTCCACCACCAGCTTGCCGATTGCGGCGCGATTGGCCAGCATCGCGATCGCATCGCCGCCCTTTGCCAGGGGAAAGCGCTCCATGATGCGGGGATTGATGCGGCCATCATCCCACAAGCGGAACAGGCGCGAGATGTTGGCGCGATTGCCCTTGGGATCGCGCGCCGCAAAGGCACCCCAGAAGACGCCACGCACATCGCAGCTTTTGAGCAGCGTCAGATTCAGCGGCAGGCGCGGGATGCCCGCCGGAAAGCCAATCACCAGATAGCGCCCTTCCCATGCAATGGCGCGCAGTGCAGGCTCGCAATAATCGCCGCCCACGGCATCATAGATCACATCGGCCCCATCCGGCCCGACAGCCACCTTGAACGCATCGGCAAGCGCGCGCGATTGATCCTTGTCGAAAGGCGCAGCACCATAGATCACGACGTCATCTGCGCCCGCATCCTTGGCGGCCTGCGCCTTCGTCTCGTTGGAAACAGCGGCGATCACGCGCGCGCCAAAAGCCTTGCCCAGCTCGACCGCGGCGAGGCCAACCCCGCCGGCGGCTCCCAGCACCAGCAGCACATCGCCCTCCTTGATCCGGGCACGATCGAGCAGCGCATGAATGGTGGTGCCATAGGTCATCAGCAGCGAGGCGCCCTGGGCAAAGCTCTTGCCCGCGGGCAGCGCAAAGGCCATGGTCGCGGCAACCGCCACCTGCTCGGCGAGGCCGCCATGGCCCGTCAGCGCGATCACCCGGTCACCGGGCTTGAACCCCTCCACGCCATCGCCCACCGCCGCGACGATCCCGGCCACTTCGCCGCCGGGTGCAAAGGGGCGCGGCGGCTTGAACTGATATTTGTCTTCGATGATGAGCACGTCCGGATAGTTGATCGCACAGGCTTTCACATCGATCAGCAGCTGGCCCGCGCCGCATGCGGGGGCGGGCGCATCACCCAGGATCAGCGTTTCGGCACCACCCGGCGCGGTGGACAAGAGGGCTTTCATGGCGGCGTCTCCGTTCGTTCAGGGGGCGATGTTTCAGGGCTGCGATGGCGGGACCAGCCACGGCTTTTCCGCAGCCAGGCGGGCTTCATAGGCTGCTATGGCATCCCCTTGCGTCAAAGTCAGCCCGATTTCGTCCAGCCCGCCCAGCAGGCAGGACTTGCGGAAGGGGTCCATGGGAAAGGCAAAGCGATCCTGAAAAATCGTGGTCACCATCTGGTTTTCCAGATCGATGTGGATGGGATCGGCGGCATCCGGGTGCGCTCGCTGGATGCTGATCAGCCGGTCCACTGCGTCTTGCGGCAGCACCACGGTCACGATGCCGTTCTTGAAGGCGTTGCTTGAAAAAATATCCGAAAAGGATGGGGCGATCACGGCCCTGATCCCCATGTCCGCCAGTGCCCAGGCGGCATGTTCGCGGCTCGATCCGCAGCCGAAATTGTCGCCCGCGATCAAAATGGGGGCACCGGCAAAGGCCGGGTTGTCAAAAATGTTGTCCGCCTCGGCGCGCAGCGCCTCGAACGCGCCCTTGCCCAGCCCCGCGCGGCTGACCGTTTTCAGCCAGTGCGCCGGGATGATGATGTCGGTATCGACATTTTTGCGGCCAAAAGGATAGGCCTTGCCGTGGATGGTGGAAACGGGGGTCATAGGCTTGGCCCTGACATCGAAGATAAACGAGGAGATGTCACGCCAGAGCCATGTGATCGTCCTGAGGCCATCACGCCAGCTCCCGCACATCGGTGAGCCGCCCGGTCACGGCGGCTGCGGCCGCCATCGCTGGCGAGACAAGGTGCGTCCGCGCGCCCGGCCCCTGCCGCCCGACAAAGTTGCGGTTGGAGGTGGAGGCGCAGCGTTCACCGGGCGGCACCTTGTCCGGATTCATGCCGAGGCAGGCGGAGCAGC
>CAZFYJ010000048.1:0-11257 GCA_964523215.1 uncultured Sphingomonadaceae bacterium
ATGCCGCGCAGGGGCGCAATGTGTCGGTTGCCGAAAGTTGCACCGGCGGTCTCGTCTGCGCGGCCATCACAAGCGTTTCAGGAAGTTCCGAAGTTTTTGAACAAGGTTTCATAACCTATTCTAATCAAGCAAAAATGTCCTCCCTCTCCGTCAGCTCAGATTTGCTCGATACCTTTGGCGCCGTGTCCGGCGCGGTGGCCTGGGCCATGGCCATTGGTGCCTTGTCGCAAAGCGGCGCCGATGTGGCGCTGTCCATCACCGGAATCGCGGGGCCGACTGGCGGCAGCGAGAAGAAGCCAGTGGGGACCGTCATTTTCGGAGTGGCGCGCAAAGGCGAAGATCCGGAACATCATGTGACGCACAAAAAGCTGTTTGTGCCGGACGACGGCGTGGACGCCCGGCAATCCATCCGGGAGCAGGCCGCCGCCTATGCGCTCGAGTTGCTGATGCCGTAAAGGGCATCGGCGCGCGCCTCGAACGCGCCAATCATCTTGCGCAACGCACGGTCAAACATCTGCCCGGCCAGGGCTTCGAACACCCGGCTCCGAAACGTGAAATCCACTGTAAAGTCAATGGCGCAGCCATCATCTGCCGGCTTGAACAGCCACTGATTGTGAAGATTGGACAACGGGCCATCGACATAATCGACCAATATCAGGCTGTGCGGCTCCTTGTGAACTTTGGAGGTAAAGCTCTCGCGCAGGCCCTTGAATCCCACAATCATGTCTGCCGTAATGCTCTCTTCCCGCTCCTCGCGCACGCGCATTGCGACCACCCAGGGCAGAAACTCCGGATAGCGCCGCACATCGGCAACCAGCGTGAACATCTGTTCGGCACTGTAAGGAACGAGGCGGGTTTCGCGGTGATGCGGCATGCGTCCGCTTCAGGCCCTATCCTGGGCAATGCGGGCGTTTCGCGCCTCGCGCAGGCGGACAAAATCATCGCCCGCATGATAGCTGGAGCGGGTCAGCGGCGATGACGCCACCAGCAGAAAGCCCTTGGCCCGTGCAATCTGCGCATAGCTATCGAAATGCGCTGGGGCGACAAATTCTTCCACCTTGGCATGACGCGGCGTCGGCTGCAGATATTGGCCCATGGTGAGGAAATCGATATCGGCAGAGCGCATGTCGTCCATCACCTGATGCACTTCCATCCGGCTTTCTCCAAGCCCGAGCATGATGCCGGATTTGGTGAAAATGCCGGGATTATGCTGCTTGACCTGTTCCAACAGACGCAGCGATGCATAATAGCGCGCACCCGGCCTGATGGTGGGATACAGGCGCGGCACGGTTTCCAGATTATGATTGTAGACATCAGGGCCGGCCGCGATGATGGCTTCTACGGCGGACATCGGCTTGTTGCGGAAATCAGGCGTCAATATCTCGATCGTCGTGCCCGGCGTGGTGCGGCGCAATGCCTCGATCACGCGCACGAACTGGCCCGCGCCCCCGTCGGGCAGATCATCCCGGTCAACCGAGGTGATGACGATATGTTCAAGGCCCAGCCGCGCAGCGGCGGTCGCCACATGCTCCGGCTCCAGCGGATCGACCGGGCGCGGCATGCCGGTCTTCACGTTGCAAAAGGCGCAGGCGCGCGTGCATGTATCCCCTAGGATCATCACAGTTGCATGCTTTTTCGTCCAGCATTCGCCGATATTGGGGCAGGCCGCTTCCTCGCACACGGTGTTCAGCTTCAGATCGCGCATCAGCTTGCGCGTCTCTGCAAAGCCTGTGCTGGTCGGCGCCTTCACGCGGATCCATTCCGGCTTGCGCACGCGCTGGGTGGCTGGAAGCATGGGGGAGGTGACGGTTTGGCTCATGCCTGCCAGATAGCGCCACTTAGCCCCGCTTGCCAGTGCCCATGCACAAAATTAAGGCGGTGTTATGGACGTGATGCTTGCCGACCCCGCCTGCCATCGTGAACTGCCTGCCATTTGGGCGGATATCTGGCGACGGCTGCTTGCCGGTGCGCACAGCAGCCGCATCTCCGCACATCTGCTCACCGTTGCCTCGGCAGGAGAGATTGCGGGGATCGACCAGCGGACCATGGTGCTGCGCGCCGCCAGTGCAGAGGCATGCACGCTCAGATTCCACACTGACCTGCGCTCGCCAAAAGTGGCTGGGATCATGCGCGATCCCTGGGTGGCGGTGCATCATTATGACCCGGCAGCCAAGATACAGCTGCGCATGCAGGGCACGGCAGCCATCGAAACCGATAGCGCCGAAGCCGATCAGGCCTGGGCACAGGCAACCGCCAGCAGCCGCCGCTGCTATCTTGCAGCGCCACCATCGGTGCCCTCGAAAGTACCAACATCGGGCCTGCCCGCCGCACTTGAGGGACGCGTGCCGAGCCTCGAAGAAACCGCCGCAGGCCGGGCGCAGTTCGCAATCCTGCGCATCATGCTGGAGCAGATCGAATGGCTGCACCTCGCTCATGACGGGCATCGCCGCGCGCGTTTTCACATATCGGACGGGTGGCACGGCATCTGGCTCACCCCGTGATGCGCGTCCCGTCTTGGCGGGCTGACAATGGTTGAGAGGCGCTATTGCCCTGCAGGGGGGGTGGCGAGACAGCTCTCCATCAGCAGCTTCAGCATGGCGGTTTGCCGTTCGGTGCTGGTCGCATTGGCACCCACTTCGATGTTGAAATAGGTGCCGAGCCCATAGCGGGTCATGTAATGCGAGAGGGATCCGTCATAGCGGTCATCGCTGATCACTTCGTAAAAAATGTTGACGCCGCGGGCGACCAGCTTTGCCCCACAGGCCGGGTCCGGTTCGGCAGGTGCCCTGTCTTTCACCGGGATGAGCACAAAGTCATCATCGCCGAGCGGCGGCTCCAGGCCGGGCCTGCCGCGAAATGCGCCCACACGCAGGCGACCATTGGGTTGCCGCAGGCTGATATTGCCCTGCCCGTTGCGGCCATCGCCTGCCTGGCCGATCGCATTGCTGTGCAGCGCAACCACTGGCTGCCCCGGCTTGCGACCGGCAAATATCGCCGAGGAATAAAGCGGCGTATCGGCCCCGAAATTGCGGTTGGGATCGCACACGAGCAGCGTGAAAAACCGCCTCTGGCACAACAGCCGACGATCCGCCGGCGTGCCGGGCGGCATATAGCGGCGCTGCGACAATATGGCGTTGGGCGGCGTCTCCACCGCAACCCCCTCCCCGCCATAGGTTTTCAGGGCCCACAGCATCGTATCGAACGCTGCATCCTCATTGTCATGCAGCACCACCCAATCGGGCGCAGCGCCAGGCAGGGGGACGTTGGGCGGGGCAGCGTTGGGCGGAGCAGCCGGGGCGCTGCTTGTCGCACGCCCCCCCTCCGGTGTTGGCGTGGCGTTCATGGCAAGCGGCTGGGCTGCCGGTGCATAGCGCACGATGCGCCATTGATATCCATGCTCGCTGACCGCATTAACGGCAAAGGACAGCGCAGCGACAGGCGCGCCCGTTGCCGCCATGCGCGCCAGATCATCATCAATGGCAGCATAATCGGACGCCGGAGGCGGCGGCGGCATGACGCTGATCGGCAGGGCCAGCTGCGGCGCAGGGACGATACCGGGCTGAAGCGCGGCTTCGCTCGCAGTGGGCGGAGCCAATGGCTTTTCATCGGGCGCACCAGCGCTTGCGGGCTGATCCTGCGCGCTGACGCTCGCGGGTTGGAGCAGGATCAGCGCGCCGCACGCCAGCCAGCGCGCCCACCTGTGCCCGTGCAACAATCGCTTCCTGCCAAATCGCGTCATATCTGCCCCTTGCGCCAATCCCCGGCCAGCGCACCGCCTGTTGTTCAGCCTTTGCCGGATAGCACGCTTTTGCGCTCCTCGGCCTTGCGCAAAACCTCAAATGCGGCCTGCACAGCCTGAAAGCGCACAGCAGCAGCGCTGTCGCCGGGCCGCATGTCTGGGTGGTTTTCTTTGGCAAGGGCGCGCCAGCTATTCTTGATCTCGTCAAAGGATGCATCGCTCTCCAGACCGAGCACGCCCAGCGCGCGCATCTCGTCCCGGCTGCGCGTGCCGTCACCCGGCCCCGCCCATTGATAGTGGGCCGATTGGCGATATCCCGCCTGCTCGCGGCTTTCCTCGGCGGCGCGTGCCGCGGCCTCTTCGGCGCTCAGCCCGGCAAAATAATCCCACTGCGCATTATATTCGGCCGCATGTTCGGGGCAGAACATCCATCGCTCCGGGCTGTTCGGGGCCTTGGGCGCAGGGCAGGTGCCCGGATTGTCGCAGCTTACACGATCGCACAGCCTGATCGGAGCAGCCTCGCGCGCCGCGCCGTAGCCCCGCCAGCGGGGAAACCCCCAATCGCCTGATGGTCCGCGCCGTGCCATGGCTTTGCCTAATCGTCTTTCCGCAGATTTGCCAGAGGGTCTGTAAGCCGGGTTCTGTATCGCACCCGGCGGTTTGGCCAGGCATGATGGCAACCATTCCTCTAGGCATGGCGTTGCCGCCATGCTCCAGCAACCAACCCGGGCATCCGGGCCAAAGCCAGGCCCTGCAATCCGGGACTGTACCCATCATGCGCGACGCCCCTATTCGGTTTTGCTCCTGATGGGGTTTGCCATGCCATCGCTGTTGCCAGCAATGCGGTGCGCTCTTGCCGCACCCTTTCACCCTTGCCGCCCCATGACGGGGTTGGCGGTCTGCTCTCTGTGGCACTTTCCCTGGGGTTGCCCCCGCCGGGCATTACCCGGCATCACGGCTTTGTGGAGCCCGGACTTTCCTCCGATCTGCCCTGCGGCATGCCGGCGGTTGCCCAACCCTCTGGCGTGGGCGGCGGCATGCGCCCTCGCCTCGTCTGAGTCAAGGGTTGCCCATCGGATTCGGCAGGAGCAGTGCCAGCAGGATGGCACGGCATTCGCCATCAATGACGCCATCGATCAATTCCGGGCGAAAGCGCCGCTGAAAGGCGACCACTGCTGCCAATGGATCGGAAACATCATATCCAAAGCGTTCCAAAGCAAGGAGAAACCCTGCATCCGTCCAGGTCGGATCCATCAGATTTCTGGTCGGCCGCGGCAAAGCAAGGCGCAAACGCGCCAGCCGTTCCCACGGAAAAAGCTCCCCCGGATCCTGCTTTCGGCGCGGTGCCACGTCAGAATGGCCGACCACATTGCCGCGCGTGATGCCATAACGCTTCATGATGTCGGCCACCAGCAGGATCACCGAATCGATCTGTGCATCGGGAAAGGGCCGATAACCCCATTCATGGCCGGGATTGACGATTTCGATGCCGATGCTTGCGCTGTTGACATCGGTGATGCCACGCCAGTGCGAAAGCCCGGCGTGCTGCGCGCGCATATCTTCATCAACCATGAAGACGATCTGGCCATCTTCCCCGACGACATAATGCGATGAGACGCGCGATTCCGGGTTGGCGAGCCAGTCAATCGCCTCTGCCCCGCTCTTCATGCCGGTATAATGCAGCACGATCATGCTCACGGGCAGTTTGCGTTCGCCAAAATTGGGCGAAAGACGTTCAATTACTGGAACATCAAGTTGCGCGCGCGTGGCCATGGCTATCGCACAAAGGTGTAGGGTTCCGGTTCGGCCTGGTCAAGCAAGCTGTGCGCTGACACGGGCGGCCATGGTTTCCGGGGCAAGATGCTCATGCGCGATGCCCAGCGCTGCGACCGCCCCGGCCATGCCCCAGATATGCGCGGTGCTGCGGCTCTGCACATAGATGGTGGCCCCGGCGGCATGCGCATAGGCGCAGCCTTGGGCCCCGTCCCGCCCCATGCCGCTCAGCATCATGATGGTCAGCGACGGGCCGAAGCATTCGGCCAGGCCGACGAGCATGTGATCAGCAGATGCACTGCCGATATGATCGGCCTGCGATCGCACCGGGCCGGGCATTGCAAAGATGCCATCGCCGCTGCGTTCGATCAGCAGGTCGGCGCGTCCGCTCGCGAGGTAAATGCAGCCGGGGGACACGGCATGTCGCGTATCGACAACGTGGACTGGTCGCACCGCTACAGCCCCCAGATCGTCAGCCAGAAAGGGCACAAAGGCGGCCGGCAGATGCTGGGTAATGAAAATCGGGACCGGACAGGCACGGTCGAGCGACTGCAAAAAGCGCTTGATCGCTGGAATGCCGCCCGTGGAGCCGCATAAGGCAACGGCCGAGCCGACCGATGAGGCATCTTCGCCCACGGCGCTGTGCAGGCTGTGCCGGGGCCGCGCGGCCCGGCGGTCCGGCAATTTCGCAGGCGGCGCAAGATCGCGCAATGTTGTCAGCAGAGCGGCAGCAAATGCCCCGCCAAAGCTCGCGCGACCAGGCTTTGGCATCACCGCGGCGGCACCCAGGCTGAGCGCCGCGATGGCCGCCTGGCCACCATTCTGCCCCTGCGACGACAAGATCAGGATCTTGAGATCCGGCCTGCGGGCGAGAATATCGGGCAGCGCATCGAGGCCGGAGATGCCCGGCATTTCGATATCGAGAATCATGATGTCCACGGCGTGCAAATCCAGCATGTCCAGCGCGCCAGCGGCGCTGTCCACCTCGCCCGCAAGCAGAAAATCCCCGCTGATCTCGAGCATGCGCCGGACGACCGACCGCGCAACCCGGCTGTCATCGACCAGCAGCACGCGCGGCTGCTCTGGCGTCTGCGCTGCTTGCAACCGCGGCGCGTCTATCGCCCGTTCGCGGCGCTGAGCCGACCTCGCCCCCATTAATCGACCACAAATCCCAGCTCGGCCACTTTGGCCAGCAAGGTCTGGCTGTCAAATGGCTTGAGCACATAATCATCGGCACCGGCGTCAATGGCCTTGCGGATGAAGGCAAGCCCGCTTTCGGTGGTGCAGAAAATGACGCGCGGGCGCACGGGCAGCGCCAGCCCGTTCAACTTTTCGATGAATTCGATGCCGGTCATCACCGGCATGTTCCAATCGAGCATCACAAGATCGACAGCCTCTTCCTGCAGCGTTTCAAGCGCGGCCGCGCCATTTTCCGCCTCGATGACAGAAAAGCCCGCCTGCTCGAAAATTTGCCGCGAAATCTTGCGGATAACCTTGCTGTCGTCGACGATCATGCACGTGGTCATCGGGGTCGGTTCCTCTTGGTCGGCTGGGTCAAGATGAAGCAGCGCGGACAATCACGCAAAGGCTTTTTGCAGCGCAGGCTCATGTCGCTGATGCGCGGCTGTGGATTGGCTGACACTTGCAGCCAGATCGATGAGCGGAACATAAGCCCCCCCAAGCTCCACAATTCCACTGATCCGCAGAAGCCGGCCCGAATCGAGCCCAGGAGGCGGCGGAAGCAGCGGCGCTTTGCTGGTCAGATTCTCAATGTCGCGATCGACGACGAGGCCATATTCAAAGCCATTGCAGCTGACGACGACACTGCGCACCGGCAGTTGCACGGCTTCATGCCCGCGGCGATCGCACACATCGATCAGGGTGACGAGGTGGCTGCGTTGCGCCCCGATGCCGAGAATATGCCGCGGTGCACCCGGCACCGGCGTCATCGTCGAAAAATCGGCAATGCCCACCACCGCATCCGCCAAGATGGCGTAGCGCGTGTCGCAAATGGTCACGACAAGATAAAGCTGATCGATCATGCGCGCTCCTTGCGCCGCCCCGGCGATGCCGTGGAACGGTCATTTTGCGGCGGCGGGCCGAGAAGCGGCAAGGCCTGCCCGCCCCAGATGATGACGCCGCGATCGCTGCCCTTTCCGGCAGCAGGCCTGATATCGCTGGCCACAGCCTCAAGATTCACAATGTCGCGCAAGGCGAGCACGGTTTCATGGTCCTCGCTCGACAATATGGCAACCAATCGGGCATTCTCCAGCCCTTCTGGACGGGCGGCAAAGGCGAGCAGCCTGCTGCCGACGCGGTACCAGCTCTGTTTGCCGCTGTTCGTCACGCAGGCAGGGTCGAAGCGCTCGATGCGCGCCACGACGGAAAATGGCACTGCCAGGCGCTCTCCTGCAGCGCTGTCGGCAATGGTGAAGCGCATCGCGTCTTCTGCTTCGTCGGCAACGGGGGCCACGGCCCGATATGTCTCCGGTGCCGGCTGGATCTGTTCCCCCAGTTCGGCCACATCGAGCAGCAGGATTGGCTGACCAAGATCAGAGAGGGTGACGCCATTAAACGGCCCCACCTGCGTCACCATCTGTGGCAATGGGCGAATCACGGCTTCGATATATTCAAGCGCGTCGTCCGCCTCGATGGCAAAGCGCTGGCCGCCGGGCAGCGCAACGCTGACATAGACCTTGTCCGCAATTCGCTCCGCCCCCGGATCGGCGGGGCAGAATAGCCGGCCAAGGCTGATGACGGGCAAAGCGCCCTCGGCAGACACAAGGATGCGTCCGCCCAGCACCTCCTCGATCCGGATGCCGTGATTGCCGCCAAGCCAGATTTGCTGCACATGCTCTTTCGGCAGCACGAAATCCTGCCCGCAGGCGCGCAACAGCAGACAGGGCACGACGCTGAGCGAGAGCGGCACCGTCATGATGACGCACAGGCCCCGGCCGGGCAGATTTTCGATCTGAAGCTGGCCACCAATATCTTCCACATTGGCGCGCACGATATCCATGCCGACACCGCGCCCGGAAATGGCATCGGCGGTGCTGCGCGAGCTGAAACCGGGCGTGCTGATCAGCCGGAGAAGCGCGGCATTGTCCATCATTGCCCCTCTGCCCTCGTCCAGCAGCCCGCGGGACAATGCCTGCTTGCGAATCCGTTCCGGATCGAGCCCTGCGCCATCATCGGCAATGCGCAGGACAACATCATTTCCAGCGCGGCTTGCCGAAATGGTCAACTGTCCGACCTCGGCTTTCCCGGCAGCGCGGCGCTGCGCCGGCGGCTCGATGCCATGATCAATCGCATTGCGCACGACATGTGTCAGCGGATCGCGCAAGCGTTCGAGCATGTCGCGGTCCAGCTCGATCGTGCCGCCTTCGAAGCGGATATCGACCAGCTTGCCGCACTGGCTGGCAAGATCGCGGACAGCTTTTGGCAGCGGGGCATAGAGCCGCTCGATGCGCTGCATCCGCATCTGGCTGGCCTGGGCCCGCACGTCCATCGATAGCCGGTGGACGGCATCAAAGCTGCGCAACAGCTGCTGTCCTGCCCCGCTTGCCTGCAAACGGGAGCGAAACACATTGGCCGCAAGATGCAGATCCGTTGCTGACTGGAGCAGCATGTTGAGCAGGGCCGACGAAACCCGCATGCTGCGCTGCGCATCGCTCGCAATCACGGCCTGTGTGCTTTCCGCCGATGCAGTCGCTGCCATGGCCATGTCGACGGCACCTGTTGCAGCAACCGCCGCATCCTCGCCGCCGCGGGGCACCGTGCCTCTGCCCTGCCCCAGCGCTGCGACCTGAAGCATGATGTCATCGATCATCTTGTGCACCGCATTGACCAGATCGGCATCGGCGCGCCGGTCACCCCGTCTCACCAGCTCGAGCAAATCCTCGGCCGCATGAGCGCTTGCGCCGATTGCATCGAGCTGGAGAAATCCCGCGCTGCCCTTGATGGTGTGGAAAAATCGGAAAATCGCGTTCAGCAGGTTGATGTCGTCGGGTGCCTTTTCCCAGGCAACCAGCTCTGCGCCCAGTTCATCGAGCGTTTCGTAAGTTTCTTCCACAAATTCGCTGACGATGTCGTCCATGGCCAGCCATGTGACACAAGTTGGTAAACAGGGCGTTTACTATGATTGGTGGATGCGCGGGCGCGCTTGGCGCACGCACAGGGCTTGTCCGCCTTTGAGCGCACATTCTGCGCGCTCAGGGTATCAGCGAGACACCGAGCGTGAGCGCGCCGGGCTGATCGTCTGCCATCATCAGCCGCCCGCCCTGCTGATCGGCCAGTTCGCGGGCAAACAGCGCGCCGATCGTGCGGCTGCTGGCCGACTGATCCGGCGCATAGGCCAGCGTCTTGCGAATTTCCTCAGGGATGATCAGCCGCTCCCCCTGCGCCATGATGCCGATTTCGAGGCTGGCTGCGCCCTGCTCGAACGCAATGGCGAGCGTGCCGCCACGCACCAGCGCATCTGCCGCAATCTGCCCCAGCAGCAGCATGATCTTTGCCGCGGGCTTGGGCAGGGTTTCACTGCGCACCAGCCATGTCAGACTGATTTTGCCAGCATCGACCATCGCCGCAAATGCGTCCTGCGCCTCGCTTGCGGGGATCATGTCACCAAAGCCGCCGGCTGCGCCAAAAGCAAGCCGATAGAATTTGAGCTTGGCCGCCGCCGCCTGGGTGCTTTGCGCAACCAGCTCGAGGCAGCGCGCCTTCATGTCGACATCCTTCTCGTCGCCATAGAGCTCCAGCCCATTGCTGATCGCCCCCACGGGATTGAGCAGATCATGGCACAGCTTTGATGCAACAAGGCTCGCAAAATCATTTGAAGACAGTGTCATGAAACAGGTTTCTTCCAAACGTCATTCAGGAGGATCGGCAGCATGGCCATCGGCAATGGCGATCCGCGACTGATCCACTATCGGCATCAGCCATGCACTGCAAGCGCGACCGGCGCGAATGCGCCGCGCACCGGGCCTTGCGCGGTTGCCCGCCAAAGGCCGTGCGCTGCCATGGTGACGATCAGCCACAGCGCACCATCGCCATGCGCCTGCATGGCATCGGCAGACGAGGGAAAACAACGCCCATCCGGGTGAAAATGATAGTGGCCGACGACGCTGAGCCCTGCCCCGCGCGCGGCGCGATGCGCTGCAATCAGCTCTGCCGGATCGATTGCAAAGGCCTGCTCCGGCTGGGCGGCATGATTGCGGGCAGGCCGATGCGCAATGATGTGATCGGCGTGACCGAGCAGCAAGCCGCATCGCTCATAGTGCGGCGTTGCGCGGGCATCGGCCAGCACCGCATCCAAAAGGCAGCTTGCTATTCTGGTCGGCACTGCCATCTCATAGCCGCATGGCGCATGGTGTCCAACCCCCGACAGGTGAACGGCTCCACATCGGGGCCGAACATGCCGGCGCGCGGCTGGACAAGACATTGGCGGCCCTGCTGCCCGGCCTTTCGCGCGAACGCATCAAGGCGCTGCTGGCAAGCGGGCACATCAGTCTTGAAGGCGGGCAGGCAATTTTGAACGGCAAGTCAAAGATTTCCGGTCCGATTGACGTCCGCATCATCATCCCCCAGGCGGACACCCCGGGCACCGTTGCCCAGCCTATCGCGCTCAACATCGCCTATGAGGATGATCATCTGATTGTGGTCGACAAGCCGGCTGGCCTGGTGGTGCATCCGGCGGCGGGCAATCCTGATGGGACGCTGGTCAACGCGTTGCTGCATCATTGCGCC
>CAZFYJ010000049.1:0-11203 GCA_964523215.1 uncultured Sphingomonadaceae bacterium
GGTCACGCCCCCCAGATCGGCCCCTGCGGTCAGGCCCATGGCAGCGCCGGCGGGCAGCCATGCCGCCCTGCGTCATTCGTAAAAATTGCCCTTGGCGGATGCAAGCATTTGCATAAGCGCAGGCGAAAGGGTTAAGAAGCGAGCAACAGCCGGTAAGCAGGGCGGGTGAGGGATAAAGGCATGGCGAAAAAACTGGTTTTTCTGATCGGTGCGGCATTGCTCGCAACGCCGCTCGCCCACGCACAGCAGCAGGGCATGACGCCGGAAAAGCGCATCGAAAAGCTGGAAAAGGAAATGCGCGCGGTCCAGCGCAAGGTGTTTCCGGGCGGGGGCGGCATATTGGAGCCGGACATCAAACCCGAAACCCCGAAGCCCGAAAGCAGCACCAGCACGCCCGCGCTCGCCGATCTGATGGCGCGGGTCGATGCACTGGAATCGCAGCTCAAAAGCCTGACCGGACAATCGGAGCAGAATGCCTTTCGCCTGAAGCAGCTTGAGGCGCAGTTTGCAGCCTTCAAGGCAGAACAGCAGGCGAGGGCTGCCGAAATTGCGGCGGCCGCATCCGCGCCTGCGCCCACGGCTGCATCGGCACCAGCGCCGGCGGCGACCCCGGCCAAGGCGGCCTCGGCTGCTGCCCCTGTGGTTGCGCGCGGCGCTGCCAAGCCGGCAACGCCTGCACCACGGCCTGCCACCGCTCCTGCGCGAACCGCGGCGAAGGCCGAGGAAGCAACGCCCGTCAGCACCTCGGCGGCGCGGCTGGCGGCGGTCAAGGCCGTGGCTGTGCCCAACACCGGAAACAAGGCCGAAGACGCCTATATGTATGGCTATAATCTGTGGATGGCCAAGCTCTATCCCGAAGCGCAGGCACAGCTGCGCAAGGTGGTCGAAACCTATCCGACGCACCGGCGCGCCAGCTTTGCGCAGAATCTGCTTGGCCGGGCCTATCTCGATGAAGGCAAGCCCAACCTCGCCATCACCGCCTTTTACCGCAATTTCAAGGATCGGCCACGCGGCGAACGCGCGCCCGACAGCCTCTATTGGATGAGCATGGCGCTGATCCGGCTCAACAAGATGGAAGACGCCTGCACCACGCTTGCCGAACTTGACGAAAGCTATGGCGCGACGCTCTCCGCCAGCCTGAAGCGGGATAGCATGGCGGCCAAGGCACGGGCAGGCTGCCAATAATCGCGACGCTGCCGGACTGGCCCGATCTTGATGCCGCGCTGGCGCAGATTGCCGGCGTGCTCATCGCGCCCGAAACGCGCCTCGGCATCGCCGTTTCCGGCGGGGCGGACAGTGTGGCGCTGCTCCACATGGCGGCGATCCGCTATCCGGGCTGCGTGGCCGCGGCCACGGTCGATCATCGGCTGCGGCCCGAAGCCGCGGACGAGGCCGCGATGGTCGCAGGCATGTGCGCCACGCTTGGCGTGCCTCATGTCGTGCTGCATCCCGCTGCCCCGATCAGCGGATCGGTGCAGGCCGCCGCGCGGGCGGCGCGCTATGCCCTGCTGGAACAATGGCGCGTGGAAGAGGGGCTGGACTGGCTGCTGACCGCGCATCACGCCGATGATCAGCTCGAAACGCTGCTGATGCGGGTGCGTCGTGCCTCCGGCCTTTCCGGGCTGGCATGCATCCGCGCGCGCCATGGCCATGTGCTGCGCCCGCTGCTGGGGGTGCGCCGTGCGACATTGCGCGCATATTGCCGTGCGCATCAGCTGCCTTTTGTCGACGATCCTTCAAACGCCGATCCCGATTTTGATCGGGCCCGGCTGCGCGAGGCGCTGGCGCAAGCCGCACAGGGGCCGCTTGCTGCATGGCTTGATCCTGTGGCGGCATCACAAAGTGCTGCACATCTGGCGGAGGCGGGCGCGGCGCTGCACTGGGTGGCGGATTGGCTCGCGCGCGAACATCTCTCGGCGTCGCCGGGCGGGGTCACGCTGTGGACCGGGCACCTGCCGCCTGATCTGCCGATGGCGCTGCAACGCCGGCTGATCGTGCTGGCGCTGATGGCGGCGGGCAGCGCGCGCGCGCCGCGTGGTGCCGCGCTCGATCATTTCATCGCGCAGCTGGCCGCAGGCAAAAAGGCGATGCTGGGGGATATCGTGGCAGAGCCGTCCAATGGCATTGTGCGCTTTGTGAAGGCCCCGCCCCGGCGGCCTGTGGCACAATCAGAAACATAGCGCGGCCGATCTGGCTCCGTCAGATCCGAAACCGCTCTATATCCCTGCCGTCACCAGCCAGTCGTGAAACAGCCGCACCGCCGGCTGCTGCAAGGCGCGGGGGCGGCAGGCGAAATAATAGGCATAGGGGCTTTTCACTTCATAGTGAAACAGCCGCACCAGCCGCTCGTCGCGCGCATCCGTCAAGTGATGGCTCAACATGAAGGCAATGCCCACCCCCTGGGCGGCGGCCTCCAGCATCAGCGGCCCGGAATCAAAGCGGTCGATTGCGCCGGGCTCCAGATAGGGCATGCCGATCGCCTTGCGCCATTCATCGAACGTATCGGGCATTTCGCTGTGGATCAGCACGGTGTGGCGTGCCAGCTGCTCCGGAACGGTGATTGGCTCTGCGCCGTCCACCAGCGTGCGTGCGGCAATGGGATAAACCAGGTCCTCGCCCAGGCGCACCGAATAAAGCGCATCGTCAATGTCGCGGGTCAGCACGATGGCGGCATCGACTCCATCGGCCACACGGGTATCGCCATGCCCCATGGTTTCGATGTCGATGTGCAGATTGGGATGCTGGGCACGCAATTCGGGCAGGCGCGGAAACAGACGCTGGCTGGCAAACAGCGGCAGCACGTTGAGCCGCAGCCGCAACATCCCATCCACCCGGCTTGCCATCTCCACCGCATTGTGCAGCGCATCGAGCAGCGGGCCAACCTTTTCGAGCAGCGCCTCGCCCTTTTCGGTCAGCCGCAACATATGATGGTGGCGGCTGAACAGCGGAAATCCGATCTGCTGTTCAACGCCCTGGATACGCCGCGAAAGCGCAGGGTTTGAAAGATTGAGCTCGGCCGCTGCGGCCTTGATCGAGCCGAGCCGGGCGACCTGGACAAAGGCCTCCAGCCCGGCCATGGGGGGAAGCCGGCGGATCATCCGCGCTGCGCCCCCACAGCCATGGCGCGGGGCAGCCATGGCGCCACATCATGCATAATGCTGCACTGCACGCGGTTCCTTGCGATCATGCAGGCCGTCATGCGCCTGAAATTCAGCCAATTCAAGATTGCATTTTCTGCAATCTCGATTTTTCTTTTCGCACTTGCACAATGAACGGCAAAGGCGCATATCACCCCTGCCTTTCAGGCATCCTCTCCTAAACAAACTTTCAATGGCCGTCCTTCGGGGCGGCCTTTTTTTTGGCCGTGAAAACGCCTATCTGCTTCAGACGGGACAGAGTTTTGCCGGGTGAGGGACAATGGACAGCAGCGATCAGCCAGCCGGGGCCGGCATCCGCGTGCAGGTGGCCAACATGCGCGTGGAAGACAGCGGACGCGGCCTCGCGCGCCTGCCCGAAGGATTGCTGCGCACACTGGGCGTGGCCGAAGGCGATGTGATCGAGATTCGCGGCAAGCGGGTGACGGCGGCCCGTGCGATCCACGCTTATCAGGAGGATGCCGATCTTCAGATCATCCGGCTCGACGGGTTGCAGCGCGCCAATGCGGGGGCCGGCTCCGGCGATTTCGTCGAGATTGCCAAGGCGGAGGTGCGGGTTGCGACGCGGGTGGTCTTTGCCCCGGCGCAGCAGAATCTGGTGCTGCAGGGCAGCGGGCAGGGCCTGAAGCGCAGCCTGATGGGCTATCCGCTGACATCCGGCGATGTGGTGGCGACAGCCGGGCAGCAGCGGCTGCCCCAGGCCGATCTGCCCCCCAATCTGCGCGCCATGCTGAATGCCCCGGCTTATGCCTTGCAGGAAATCCGCCTCCTCGTCGTGTCTGCCAGCCCCAAGGGGGTGGTGCATATCGGCCCGGAGACCGACATTGAGCTGCGCCCCGAATATGAAGAGCCGCACGATGCGCCCCGTGCCGATGTCACATATGACGATGTCGGCGGCATGGCCGATGCCATTGATCAGCTGCGCGAGATGGTGGAGCTGCCGCTGCGCTATCCCGAGCTGTTTCAGCGGCTGGGGGTCGATCCGCCGCGCGGGGTGCTGCTGCACGGGCCGCCTGGCACCGGCAAGACCCGGCTGGCCCGCGCCGTTGCGAATGAAAGCGATGCCGAGTTTTTCCTCATCAACGGGCCGGAAATCATGGGCTCGGCTTATGGCGAATCCGAAAAGAAGCTGCGCGATGTGTTTGATGCCGCGGCCAAGGCTGCGCCTTCGATCATCTTCATCGACGAGATTGATTCGATCGCGCCAAAGCGCAGCAATGCGACCGGCGAGACCGAAAAGCGGCTGGTTGCCCAGCTGCTGACCTTGATGGACGGGCTCGAGCCGCGCACCAATCTGGTGGTGATCGCAGCGACCAACCGGCCCGATGCGATCGACGAGGCGCTGCGGCGGCCGGGCCGCTTTGATCGCGAAATCGTTGTCGGTGTCCCCGATGAGCGCGGACGGCGGGAAATATTGGGCATTCACATGCGCGGCATGCCGATCGATCCGGCGGTCGATGTGGCAGAGCTGGCGCGCACCACCTATGGCTTTGTCGGGGCTGATCTTGCCGCACTTTCGCGCGAGGCGGCGATCGAGGCCGTGCGGCGGATGATGCCGCGGCTCAATCTGGAGGAGCGCAGCATCCCGGCCCAGGTGCTGGAAGACATGTGCGTGACGCGCGACGATTTCCTCAATGCGCTGAAGCGGGTGCACCCGTCTGCCATGCGCGAGGTGATGGTGCAGGTTCCCAATGTGCGCTGGGCCGATGTGGGCGGGCTGGATGCCGCCCAGCAGCGATTGCGCGAGGGGGTGGAGCTGCCGCTCAAGCATCCCGATGCCTTCCGGCGGCTCGGCATCCGGGCGGCCAAGGGCTTTCTGCTTTATGGGCCGCCTGGCACTGGCAAGACTTTGCTGGCCAAGGCCGTGGCGCGCGAGGCAGAGGCGAATTTCATTGCTACCAAATCATCGGATCTGCTCTCCAAATGGTATGGCGAAAGCGAACAGCAGATCGCCCGCCTCTTTGCCCGTGCGCGTCAGGTCGCCCCGTGCATCATCTTCATCGATGAGCTGGATTCGCTGGTACCGGCGCGCGGCAAGGGCATGGGCGAACCGGCCGTGACCGAACGGGTGGTGAACCAGATGCTTGCTGAAATGGACGGGCTGGAAGAGCTGCAATCAATCGTCGTGATCGGCGCCACCAACCGGCCAAACATGATCGATCCGGCGCTGTTGCGGCCGGGCCGGCTTGACGAGCTGGTCTATGTCACGGTTCCCGATGCCGCCGGCCGCCGCCGCATATTGGACATTCACACCCAGAAAATGCCGCTGGCAAAGGATGTCGACCTTGGGCAGATTGCAGCCCGCACCGATCGCTTCACGGGCGCTGATCTGGAAGATGTGGTGCGGCGGGCCGGTCTTGCGGCGCTGCGCCGCTCGCTGAAGACCAAAAAGGTCACGCTGGCGGATTTCGAGGAAGCGATGCAGGATATGCGCGCCTCGGTCACGCCGGAAATGGAAAAGGAATATGAGGCGATTGCCGGGCAGCTGAAGCAGGTGGTGCTGACCCCGGCCGAGCCAGTGGGCTTCATCACGCCCGGCATGGTCAAGCCGCTGCGCGCCGAAAAACATGGCGGCGATGCGGCCAAAGCGAAGGGGATGCGGCCTTTAACCCGGCCTTAAGGCGGCGCTGCGATGCTTTTGCGCAGATTGCAGGAGGATCGCACAGTGGCGGCCACAGCGACGATGCACATGGCCACAAGGCGCGGCATGGCGATGCTGGGCGGTGTTGCCGGACGGCACGGCCCGGTGCGCCCGGCGCTCCCCCCGATGCTCGCCGAAAATGACAACGGCGAGGCGCTGGCCGATGCCCGCGCGCTGGCGGCGATGCGCGATGCGCTGCGCCCGCTGTTGCGGCGCCATGGTGCCGGGCTGCTGACCATCACGGCGGCCGAAATGCAGGCCGCCTTCTGGCGCGGCGACATGGCCGCCTATCGGCGGCTGTTTGCACGCCAGACGATGCTGAATTGCGCGATCGCGCTGCTGCCGGTGCGTTTAGCACGCTGAAAACAGAATGAAAATTCTACGTTAACGCCTCGCACACCAATTTATGGCAGTTTTCCGCCATAAAGAGGCGCATGTGATCAACTGGTTTTTGGATCTTTTTCCGATTCTTCGGCAATCGACCGAGCCCATGGACCAGAAAGTCCGTGCCGCGCTGGTCGCCACGCTCTATGCCTCGCCCGCTTCGCTGCGCCTTGGGGCTGCCTGTGGCCTGATCAATGCCGCGTGTGCGGCCTATTTTTCGGATGATATTGCCATTCGCGTGGTTGCGGCCATTGTGGCGGCGATCGTGATCGCGCGGATCACGACGGCCGCCTTGTTTTCGGAACAGGCAGCAGCCTTTGGAGATCGCGCCGCCTTTCTCGAACGCCTCTACGAGCTGCAGGCCTGGGCCTATGCGCTGGCGCTGGGCGTGCTGGCGATGCTGATCGTGCTGTTTTCTCCCTATAAGGAGCTGCATGTGATGGCGTGCACCAATGCCATTGGCTATGTTGCGGGCATTTGCGGGCGCAATGCGGCGCGGCCGCTGGTGTCGATCGGGCAGTTGCTGCTGTGCTGCCTGCCGGTGATGTTCGGCCTGATGCTGAGCGGCGATCCCGTCTATATCATTCTCGGATCGCTGATCGTGCTGTTTGCCTTTGCGTTTCTCTCAATTTCGCAAAACACCTTCCAGATGCTGCGCGAAAGCTATGTGCGGGCGCAGGAAAATGCCAATCTTGCCCAGGAGATGCGGCAGTTTGCGACCACCGATGTGGTGACGGGCCTTTCCAACCGGGCGGGCCTCAACGGCCTCTTGCAAAAGCTGATGACGCCGGGAAATAGCAGGCAGCTGGCGTTGTTCTGGATGGATCTGGACCGGTTCAAGGAAGTGAATGACTCGCTGGGCCACCCGATCGGCGACCGGCTGCTCATCGCCATTTCAGACCGGCTGCGGGCGCTGGCGCGCAAGCAGGATCATGTGGCCCGCTTTGGCGGCGACGAATTTGTGATGATCTGCCCGGATATGGGGCGCGACGAAGCGCGCGCCTTTGCCGATCAGCTGGTCCACAGCATTGCGCGGCCGGTGTGGATCGATAGCCATGCAATCAACATTTCCGCCTCGCTGGGCATTGCGATCGCGCCGGATGACGGCGCGGACGGCCCCTCGCTGATGCAGCGGGCAGACCTTGCCCTTTATCAATCGAAGATCAACGGCCGCAACCAGTTCTGCTTTTATGATGCGGCGATGAACCGGGAGCTGGTGCGCCGCAAGACCGTGGAGCGCGAACTGCGCAGCGCCATCCGCAACAACGAGCTGGAGCTGCATTATCAGCCGATCGTGAACCTGCGCACGCGGCGGATCGCCGCCTTTGAAGCGCTGATCCGCTGGAACCATCCCGAACGCGGCATGCTGAGTCCCGCCGAATTTGTGCAGATTGCAGAGACCACGGGACAGATCATCACCATTGGCAACTGGATTGTCGCGCGCGCCTGCGAGGAAGCGCAGGCATGGCCGGAGGACATCTCCATCTGCGTCAATATTTCCCCGGTGCAGATGCAGGCGGCGGGTGCGGCTCTTGGCATCATCAATGCCGTGCGCACAGCAGGGCTTGCGCCACATCGGCTGGTGATGGAAATCACTGAAACCGTGTTTCTCGAAAAGAACCAGAGCGTCGAGGAATTTGTCCAGATGATCGAAGGCGCGGGCATCCGCCTCGCGATGGACGATTTCGGCACCGGCTATTCGTCGCTCGCCTATATCCAGCGCTATGATTTCAGCAAGATCAAGATCGATCGCTCGTTCGTGACGGGTGCTGAATCCAACGACAAGGGCACCGCCATCATTCGCGCTGTGGCGCAGCTGGCGGCCGATCTCGATATGGACGTGGTGGCCGAAGGGATCGAGGAAGAAGCCCAGGCGCTGATGGTGCAGAATTGCGGCTGTTCACACGGCCAGGGCTATATGTTCAGCCGTGCCGTGCCTGCCGATCAGGCGCGCGCCATGCTCGCCCACGAGGCCGGGCATGATGCGCCGCCGCTGCGCAAATCTGCCTGAAGATCGCGCACGGCGCTGATCATTCGATCACCCGGCCGCGCACCATTACCCACTGCACCTTTTGCAGCACCCGGATATCGGCCTGCGGATCGCCATCCACGGCAATCATGTCGGCCGAAAATCCCGGCGCAAGCTTGCCGACCTCGTTTTCCATGCCCAGCACCTTTGCGGCAACGCTGGTGCTGCTGGCCAGCGCCTGGGCCGGGGTCATCCCGAACAGATCGATATAGCTCTGAAATTCCTCAGCGTTGCGGCCATGTTCAAACACGCCTGAATCCGTGCCAAAGGCCACGGTGATGCCCATGGCGCGTGCGGCTTTGCCCGCTTTGCCCACTTGCGCCACCGTTTCGCGGACCTTCGCTTCGACCTGGGGGGTGTAGACGCCCTTGCCGAGCCGTTCCCTGATGCCGGTGAACGCCATCAGCGTCGGCACCATGACCGTGCCATTTTCTCGCATTGCCTTCAGCGCGGCCTCATCGGCAAAGGTGCCATGTTCGATCGTGTCGACGCCGGCCTGCGCTGCCGCCTCGATCCCGCGCGGTCCGTGGGCATGTGCCGCCACCTTGAGGCCAAGGCCGTGCGCCGTCTTCACGATCGCATTCATTTCTTCCTGAGTGAAATGCAGATCGAGCCCGCGCGCTTGCTGGCTCAGCACGCCGCCGGTGGCGGTGATCTTGATCACATCGGCCCCTGCCTTGGATGCAGCGCGCACCCGCGCGGCACATTCATCTGGGCCGGTGCAGATATTGTCTGCATCCAGCGTCGCGTTCACGTCGGGACGAAAGCCGGAAATGTCGCCATGCCCGCCGATGATCGAAATGGCGGGCCCGGATGCAATGATGCGCGGGCCTGGCAGCATGCCGAGTGCCGTGCCGCGGCGCAGCACGAAGCCCACCTGCGGGGCAGAGCCGAGATCGCGCACCGTGGTGAAGCCTGCACGTGCAGAAATGCGGGCATTTTTCGCGCCCACGACCACGCCCCACTCATCCGGGTCGACGGCCTCGTTGCGCCAGTCCGTGCCCGGATCGCTCGAAAGATGCACATGCAGATCGATAAGGCCGGGCAGGATTGTGCGGGTGCCGAGATCGAATATCTGCGCGTCCGGCGGCGGCGCGCTGCGCCCCGGCGTGATCGAGACGATCCGGCCATCGGTCACCACGATCGTCGCAGGGCCGGTGCCCGGCTTGCCGGCCTCGCTGATCACGCGCCCGGCATAAATGATGCTGGTTTCCGCCTGCAGCGCTGCCAGCGGCGCTGCCGCCATGAGGCTGGCGGCGATGGCGGTCAATCCTCTGAACATGGCTGCACCTTTCCCTGTTGCGTCTGTTGTCCCGGTGAGTTCCGTTGTCATCGCGAAGCCGGTGATCGCGGCGGGGCCATGGCGGGCACTGTGCGGGCCGCATCGGCAGGGCGGATGCCGGGCGGCGGTGCTGCGGCCACATTTTCATCCCCACGCGCAATGCGCGCGGCGCGCATGATGGCGCGGGTGAGACGGGGATAGCTGCCGCAGCGGCAGATATTGGTGATCGCAGCGGCAATATCGGCCTCGGCCGGATTGGGGTTTGTTTTCAGCAGAACCGATGCCGCCATGATGATGCCGGGCATGCAAAAGCCGCATTGCGAGGCATTTTCCGCGGCCAGCGCCTGCTGCAGCGGGTGGCTGCGGTCCCGCGAGAGGCCCTCGATCGTGGTGACGATGCGCCCTTCGGCGGCGGCGAGCGTCATCTGGCAGGCCGGCTGTGCCACGCCATCGACATCAACGATGCACGCGCCGCATTCGCCCGTGCCGCAGCCATATTTGGTGCCGGTCAGATTGGCGGCATCGCGGATGGCCCACAGCAGCGGGGTTTGCGGGTCCATCCGGAAATTGACCGGCCGGTCGTTCAGTGTCAGCGCTGTCACCGGGTTGCGCGCCTGCTCAATCGCGCCAGCTGCGGTCGATCCGGTCGATCAGCCGGGTCATCGCGGCAAATTCCGCAGCGCCCGGCCCGCCGGGTATCTGGGTCTGCGCCAGATCGCGCTGGTGCACCGCGATCACATCATCGCCCACCATGATGCCATCGCCCATCGAAAGCGTGGCAAGCTGAATTTCGCAGGCGCGCTGCAGCGCCCAATATTGCAGATAGGCTGCCGGCAGCGTCGGCGCCATCACAACCGGCCCATGATTGCGCAGCATCAGGATGCGCTTGCTGCCGAGATGTGCGAGCAGTCGCTCGCCTTCTTCGGGGCGCACGGTCACCCCTTCGAAATCATGATAGGCAATCTGCCCCATGAAGCCGCAGGCATAGAAATTGGTGGGCAGCAGGCCATGTGCGCTGGCGCACACTGCCATCGTCGCGGTGGTGTGGGTGTGGATGATGGCATGGGCATCGGGCAGATGGCGGTGAAACAGGCTGTGCTGCACAAATCCCGCCTTGTTCACATGCCAGGGATTGTCTGCATCCAGCTTGTTGCCATCAATATCGACCTTGATGAGCGACGATGCCGTCACCTCGCTGAAATGCATGCCATAGGGATTGATGAGGAATGCGCCGTCCTCGCCCGGCAGTTTCACCGTGATGTGGTTGAAGATCAGCTCGTCCCAGCCATGATAGGCAAAGATGCGATAGCAGGCGGCCAGCTGCTGCCGCGCCTCCCATTCGGCGGGGGAAAAGCGGGTGTTGCTGCTGATCGCGGTTGCCATGGCCTCATCCTTTTTCGTGCGTGGCTGGCTTATTGCAGATACGCACGCGGCCGGCAATCACCCCGAAAGGCTTGCAAAGCAGTGCCATGCTTGTTAATGGCCCCCTGCTTTGGCGGGGCGAATGCAGATTCGCGCCCGCCTGTTTGTTTGGAACATCATCATCGTGGCGGGATGGCGCGGCTGCGCTCGTCCAGTGCGCAAATTGTTTGGAGTGTGGCTTTTTATGCAAATCATCGTGCGCGACAATAATGTGGATCAGGCGCTGCGTGCCCTGAAGAAGAAGCTGCAGCGCGAGGGCGTTTATCGCGAAATGAAGCTGCGTCGCCACT
>CAZFYJ010000050.1:0-11199 GCA_964523215.1 uncultured Sphingomonadaceae bacterium
GATGTCAGCCTGGATGCCCGCCCCGCCGCCGCTGTCGGACCCGGCGATGATCAAGATGCGCGGTGTCATCCCGCATGCATCCGCAAGGGCGGCCGCGTCATCATCACGCGGCCACCTTTTCCACCTCGGCGCAGATGCGCGCCACCACATCGGCAACCTGCGCCGCATCATCACCCTCTGCCATCACGCGGATCAGCGGCTCGGTGCCGGATGCGCGGATGACCAGGCGGCCCTTGCCGGAAAGGTCGGCTTCGGCACTTGCGATCACCGCCTTCACTGCCGCATCGGCAAGCGGCGCCTTGCCCTTGGCATAGCGCACATTTTTCAGCAGCTGCGGCACCGGATCGAAGACATGCAGCAAGTCACTGGCTGCCTTGCCGCTGTCGACAAGCGCTGCCAGCACCTGCAGCGCGGCAATCGTGCCATCGCCCGTGGTTGCGTGATCGGACAGGATCATATGGCCGGATTGTTCGCCGCCGACATTATACCCGCCGGATTGCATGCGTTCGAGCACATAGCGATCCCCCACCTTGGTGCGCTCCAGCGCAAGGCCGTGGCCATTCAGATGCCGCTCCAGCCCCAGATTGGACATGACCGTGGCCACCACGCCGCCGCCCCGCAGCCGCCCCTGCCGGTGCCACAAAGTGCCGATGAGGCCCATGATCTGATCGCCATCGATGATCGCGCCTGCCTCGTCGACAACGATCAGCCGATCTGCATCGCCATCCAGCGCAATGCCGATATGGGCGCCTGAGGCGACGACGCTTTCCTGCAAGGTCTGTGGCGCGGTCGAACCGCAGCGGTCATTGATGTTCGTGCCGTTGGGCGTCACCCCGATCGCGACCACTTCGGCCCCCAGCTCCCACAGCGCCGTGGGTGCGGTGTTGTAGGCGGCACCATTGGCGCAATCGATCACGATCTTCAGCCCGTCGAGCCGGACCGTCTCCGGCAGCGAACCCTTGACCGCATGGATATAGCGCCCGCGCGCATCCTCGATCCGCCGTGCCCGGCCAAGATCGCGCGGCGCCGCAAGCGCGGGCTCGCTTGCCAGCAGCAGCTCGATGGCGCGCTCGTCCGCATCGGAAAGCTTGAAGCCATCCGGGCCGAAAAGCTTGATCCCATTATCCTGAAACGGATTGTGGCTGGCCGATATCATCACCCCGAGATCGGCCCGCATCGATCGCACCAGCATGGCAACCGCCGGTGTCGGCATTGGTCCGACCTGGACCACATCCATGCCAACGCTGGTAAAGCCCGCCACCAGCGCATTTTCCAGCATATAGCCAGAAAGGCGCGTATCCTTGCCGATCACCACTCGGTGCTTGTGGCCGCCGCGCAAAAAATGCGCCCCCGCCGCCATGCCGACGCGCATCGCAACATCCGCTGTGATCGGCAGCTGGTTGGTCAGCCCGCGAATGCCATCCGTCCCGAAAAAGCTGCGCATTGTTGCTCCATCCCTGTTTCAAGCCGCCTGAAATCACTGCCCGTTTAGCCAATGCAGCGGCGCGCGCAAAGCCTTTGCGCACGGGCGCGGGCTGTGCCACACAGGCTGCTGGTCCATTGGGGGAACATATGCAAAAGGCGCTCATCATCCTCGCCAGCCTGATCCTCGGCCTGATCCTTGGCGCGGCGATCACCGATGCGCTGCCCGCGGCCACACAGGCAGCAGACATTATTGGCACGATGTGGCTCAATGGTCTCAAGATGACTGTGGTGCCGCTGGTGGTCTCGCTCCTGATCGTGGGCATCGTGCAGACGGCAGCGGCGGCAAAGGCCGGGCGCATTGCCGGCTATGGCGTCGCCACGATGGTCGCGCTGCTGTGGATCTCGTCGATCACCGCGGCGATCATGATTCCGCTGCTGACCGGGCTGATCCCCCTTCCCGCAGAGGCTGCCGAGCCGTTTCGCGCCGCCCTTGGCATTAGCAATGATGTGACCAAGCAGCCCGGCTTTGCGGACATTCTCAAAAATCTGGTGCCCGGCAACCCGATCAACGCGGCGGCCAATGATGCAATCCTGCCGCTCATCATCTTCACGCTGGCCTTTGCCTTTGCCGTGGTGCGCCTGCCCGAAAGCAAGCGGGGCAGCGTGCTCGCGCTGTTCGAAGGCGTGGCCGAGGCGATGGTGATGGTGGTCGGCTGGGTGCTGGCGCTGGCGCCCATTGGCGTGTTCGCGCTTGCCTACACGCTGGGCGTGACTGCGGGCACGACGGCCTTTGCCGCCTTGCTGCACTATGTCGTGGTGCTGGTGCTGACCGGAGCCGTGATATGGCTGCTCAGCTTCCTTGTCGCCTGGGTGGGCGCACGTCGCCACCCGCTTCGCTTCTTTCAGGCCGCAATCCCTGCGCAAGCGGTCGCCATTTCCACGCAAAGCTCGCTTGCTTCCATGCCGGCAATGCTCAAAGGGCTGGACAGCCTTGGCGTGCGGGTCGGCACCTCGGAAATCGTGCTGCCGGTGGCAGTGGCACTGTTTCGCGCGACAGGCCCGGCGATGAATCTCGGCGTTGCCCTCTATATTGCGCACATGCTCGGCATGCAGCTGGGCTGGGAACAGATCATGCTCGGCATTGCCGTGGGCGCGATTACGACGATGGGCGCGGTTTCGCTGCCGGGCTCGATCAGCTTTGTCAGCTCGATTGCGCCCATCTGCGCTGCGATGGGCGTGCCGCTGGAGCCACTGGCGCTGCTGATTGCCATCGAAACCTTTCCTGATATCATGCGCACTGTCGGCAATGTGACGATGGACATGGCCGTGACGGCCACCATCGACGAACGTGTCGCACCGGATGAACACAGCGCAGACGCGCATTAGACGAAGGCGGAATCATGCATTATCGCACGCTTGGCCAGGGGCTCATGGTTTCGGCGATCGGCATCGGCTGCATGCCGATGATCAAGGGCGGCAACATCGTCTATGGCGCAGCCGCCGATCTCGATGAAGCGACCCGCACCATTCACGAGGCCATTGATCTGGGCGTCACCTTTTTCGACACGGCAGAGGTTTATGGCCCCTATCAGAATGAGGAACTGCTCGGGGCCGCCATCAAAGCCAAGGGTGCGGCCGCGCGCGACAAGCTTGTGATTGCGACCAAATTCGGCTTCAAGATCGACACAGGCATCGTCGGTGTCGACAGCAGCCCTGCCAACATCCGCAAAGTCTGCGATGAATCGCTGGCGCGGCTGGGCATTGAAACGATCGACCTTTTCTATCAGCACAGGGTCGATCCTGATGTGCCGATCGAGGAGGTTGTGGGCACCCTTGCCGATCTTGTTGCGGCGGGCAAGATCCGCCACATCGGCCTTTCCGAAGCGGGGCCGGAAACGCTGCGCCGCGCCGCAGCCGTTGCGCCAATAACCGCCCTGCAATCCGAATATTCGCTGTGGGAACGTGATGTCGAGGACGATATTCTGCCGACATGCCGCGATCTGGGCATCGGATTTGTGCCCTATTCGCCGCTTGGGCGGGGCTTTTTGACCGGGCAGTTCAAAAGCCTTGCCGATCTGCCGGCGGATGATTGGCGGCACAATGATCCACGCTGGTCTGCGGAGAATTTTGCAACAAATCTGGGCGTTGTCGATGCCGTGCGCCAGGTGGCGGCCGCGCACGGCGTTTCGCTGGCGCAGGTCGCGCTCGCCTGGCTGCTGGCGCAAGGCACGGATATCGTCCCCATCCCCGGCACCAAGCGCCGGGCAACAATGGCGGACAGCGTTGGCGCGGCCGATCTGAAGCTGACGGTGGAAGAGCTGACCGCGCTCGATGCGGCAAGTCCGCGTGGCGCGACCGCCGGGCCGCGCTATGGCGCTCGCGGAATGGCCATGGTCAGGCTTTAAGGCAATACATCAGGCTATCGATTTAAAATACTGATTGCACGATATTTTACGCCCCATTCTAACGCAGCGCAAATGGCCCGACCGGCACGACATGAAGCCAGGCCGATGCCGCGAAAATGATTGCAGCGAACGCAAGAACACCAAAGCCCGGCCATGCCGCCGCCCAGCCAATCCGGCCCGATAGCTGCCCGGCAAGCGGCACAAAGGCTGTGCGGCTGCGCCATCTTGTCCAGTCAATGCCCATCAGCCGATCCTTCTTCGCGTCCTGCCCGGCAGCGCCCCCAAGTGCGAGCAGCGCGATGGCCCCGGCAAGGGCCATCATGAGCGCAGTCGGCTTGGCCAGGATGTGCGCCGCGGCCCATAGCACAAAACTCCACATCATCGGATGGCGCGTGACCGCCAGCATGCCGCGCGGCTGCATCCGCGCTGCTGCTGCGGCACCGGGAGCAGCCAGCCCGGGATTGCGCACCAGCGATCCGGCAAGCAGCACGCTGGCCAGCGCCATCAACAGCAGCACGATCCACGATCCGGGGGGAAGCGGCGGCCACAGCGGCGCGCCATGCTCCAGCCCGCGGTACAGCCAGATCGCCCAGCCCAGCGTGGCCAGCGAAATGAGCGAATAGACAATCTGGAAGCCCTGTTCGCCAAGCCGCGCGACCATCGCCGGCCGCAGCGCATGCGACATCAGGAAATGCGTGCCCACAAACAGCCCGAGCGCCAGCATCAACATCATCATGACGACAACCTCCCGCAATCCGGCGGGCAGGTTAACAGCTAGAAGAGCTTGCGGATACTGAATTCAAAATTGCGCCCCAGCGGATCGATATAGCCCGGCTGAAATCGGATCGGCACGATGCCATTGCTATCGCGCACCTTCTGCCGCGTGTCGAAGATGTTATCGACACGAAGAAAGATGCGTACACCCTTCAATATGGGATGTTTTTTCACGAGATCGGGCCGCCCGTCGAAATTGAAGAAGGTGCGGGTGCTGAGCGTGAAAATATTCGAAAAACGCAGATCAGGGGCAACGCCGCCGCCGGGAATGGCCGCGCCGCGCACTGTTGTGCCTTCCTGGAACGAGGTGATGACCCGGAAACCCGCGCCTTTGTAAAACCACCCACCCTCAACATCGATGATGTTGCGCGGGGTGCCGCCCCGGCTGCCCGTTGCGCCGCCATTCAGCTGATCAATGATCGGAACGCCGGGCGCGATCACGATGTCGTCGTTCAGGCGGAAGCTGTGATAAATCGAGGCCAACCAGCGACCGCCCGAACCCGGACGGCCAAAACCACCGCCGCCAAAGGGGCCGCCGCCGCCGGGTCGCGGCGGGCCACCCGCGACCGGTCCGCCACCACCACCTGGTCCGCCAGCGCCCGGTCCGCCGCCAGGACCACCGGGACCGCCGCCAAAGGGGCCGCCGCCACCGGGCCGCATTCCGCCCATAATGCCACCGGGGCCGCGCTGAGGCTGGCCAAACTCCTTGAAGAAATTGAAGCCCCAGCGAATCTGATCGTTGCGCACGCGGCTATAGTTGATCGCCCGGCTGTCAATCGCAACCAGCTGTCCCAGGGCGTTGCGGGTGATTCGACCCGGAAAGGCCGCCTCGACCTGCGGGCTGAGCGCCGGAAAGCCGGAAAGGGCATTTTCGGTGCGGTTGCGGAAATAATTGATCGAGCCTTGCAGGCCGCGGATCTTTTGAGGCTGCCAGCTGAGCCCGACTTTCACATCGCGCCGCTTTTCCGGGAGCAGGAACGGGTTTCCCCCGCTGATGAAATCGACAAAGCGCGTCTCACCACGCACAAAATCGAAGATGGCAACGCCCGGCGTGGTGATGCGTGCTTCGCCGAGCTGCGATTGTGAGGGTGCCCCCTCCTCGATCGCAATCGAGCCCAGGATCGTCCATTCTTCGAGCGGCGACCAGGTCAGGCCATAGCCATAGGAGGTCAGCCCGCCAAAATCGCTGAGATCGCGATAGCCGATATTGGCATTGATGCTGAGATCGCCGAGTATGGCGGCGACATCATCAATCTTCTTGGCCAGCGGGATGTCAATGCTGCCAAAGATATTGGCTTCATTTCGTGCAAGATCGCTGGCGGATGCAAGCCCCGCAATGATATTGCGGCTCTCAATATCCCGCTTGTCATAGGCACCCCGCAAGCTGAGCCGAACGCGCCCTGCCGGTACATTGAGGAGCGTGCCGGCCAGCGTCGCCGTGACACCCGCATTGGTCAGTTCGGTGCGCGTCCGGTCCGCGGCCAGGCTATTCGCCTGCGCAATCAGCGCATAATCCCGATCGGTGCGGGTGGTGATCACCGAAGTGTCGTAATTGCCGATCAGGGTCCAGCGCCATTCGCCGAGAAAGCCATCCGCCGTCGCAGCAGTCGAAAAGGTCCGGGTGCGGGCATAACGCTCCAGCACGTCGGGGTCTTCAAGGCTGGGCAGGATCGCGAGAAACGCGGTCGGCACGCCAAGAAGCGATGCATTTTCGGTGGTTGCATAGCGCACATTCAGGGTGCCGTTGATGTCGCGGCTGAGGCCCTGGTTGATCGCGGCGTTGAGCAGGAGATCGTCAGTCTGTGGCAACAGCGTGCGAAAACGCTGAACCTGGGCGTCGGTGCGCACGATGCCGCGCTCGGCCTCGGTGATGTTGCCGGCAACTTCATACTGCCCGTTAAAGTTGATCCGTCCCCCCTTGGTGGTTTGCAGAAAGCCGAATTCATATTCCTGCGTCGTGCGCCCGCCGGGCACCGTGCCGCCGACATCACTTTCAATACTGATGGCTGAAAAATCGCTCTTGAGGATGAAGTTCACGACCCGCTGATCGGCAGAAAAGCCATAGCGCAGCGCCATTTCCTCTGGCAGCACTTCCACCTTGGCGATGGCTTCGGCGGGCAGATTGGCAATTTCCTGAAAGCCGGATACACGCCGCCCGCCGATCAGCACCACCGGTTGACCACCGCCACGGCCACGCCCGGTCTGCGTCTGCGGCGCAAGTGCTGCCAGAAGCTCGCTGACATTGGACGCACCATAGCTTTGCACCGCCGCCTCATCGAGAACCAACTCGGCCGGAATATCGCCGGCAATCTCGCCGCGCAGCCGCGGCGCCGTGACGATGATCTGGCCGGGCTCGGGCGCCGCTTCTTCGTCGGGCGGTGTCTTGGGCTCGTCCGCGCCGGTCTCGGCGGCAGCTTCTGGCGGCGGCGCATCAGCCGTGCCGGCAGCAAAGGCGGCGGAGGATGCGCCGAGCAACAGCCAGGCAAACAGGGTGGAGCGGACGAGCGGAGCCGGGGGGAGGATGGTCATGGGGGGGAGCACCTAATATATGTTTTTTGCTTTGGGCAGCCCGCCCAAAGACCACATATATGTCGCAACTATGTCATTTCAATTTTGCCGTGCGGCAGCGCACGCCCCTCCCCTTGCTCTGAGGTATGCGTCCGCGATCATTGATAGGCTGGCGGCAGGGCGCGGCGTTCAAGCGTCTGATAGCGTTTGCGCAGGCGATCCTGCCTGGTTTCCAGCGGCTGGGGCTGGCCATCAATCCACAATGCCGTCACCTGGCTCGTTACTTCGAGCGGATCGCCATCCCACAGCACGACATCGGCGCGCTTGCCAGGGGCAAGGCTGCCCAGTTCCCTGTCCAGCCCCATCATCTCGGCCGGGCGCAGCGTGATCGCAGACAGAGCCTCGCCCCAGCTCATGCCGGTTGCGCCAGGAAGCTTGTTGAGCGCGACCATGTTGCCCGCATGCTGCGCGAGCAGCCGCACCTGAAGCGATTCAAAGCGGCCAATCTGCCCAAACGACACCTTCACCCCCGCCCTTGCCATGCGCCCGGCATTGGATTGGGTGGCAGACAGCGTCTCAAAACTGTCCGGCAGGTCATTCATCGGCATGATGACAACAGGAATATTGGCGGCCGCGATTTCAGCAGCCACTTCCCACCCTTCGGTCGCACCCGAGAGGATCATGCGGATGGAAGGAAATTCCTTCTTCAGCGCGATCATTCGCCGAATGTCGACCGCACTTTCAGCACGCACCATCAGCGGCACCTCGCCCATGAGCACCGGCACCAAAGCGGCCATGTCCGCCCGCTTCAGCTCTGCATCATGGGGCCGCACGCCCATCGGCCGCAGGCTCTGCACATAATCGCGCGCTTCCTGAATGGCGTTGCGGAAATAGACAAAGCTTGCAGCGCGGCTGCCGCCTGCCTCGGCGGCCCCCGCCTCGCCGAAATCGACGAACTGGAACAGGCGGGTCTTCGTGATCACATCCATATCGGCACTGGTATCAATGACGAGACCATAGCCGGAAAACATCCGGGTGCCGCTTGCCGGAGCGACCACAGCCCGCGTGACGCCGGCTGCGCGCGTCACCGCGATGGCAGACGCCCGCGGATTGATCGCATCGGCGGCATCAATCGCCACCGAAAAGCTGGAGCGCGGAGCCGAAATGTCGTTCGTCGAATCCACCCCTTCGATTTCGGAGAGCCCAAGGCGTGAAAAGCCGGCGAACAGGCCGGGCGTCACCCATTTCCCCGTGCCGTCGATGCGCTGCGCATCAGCCGGAATGGCGATATTGGACCCCACCGAGACGATCTTGCCGTTGCGGATGAGCACATTGGCATCCGGCATGGGGGCACTGCCATCGCCGGTTGCAACGGTCGCCCCGGTGATTGCGATGGTCTGCGCATTGGCTGTGGACCCAACAAAAGCACCGGCAAGGGCGCAGGCCATGCCCAGCACGGCCCATGCAGTGCGCTTTTTGCGAGGAGGATTGATCATTTCACATCTCCTTCGCCCGGCTGGCCAAGCTCAAAATCGCTGACGGGGCGCTTTTTGGGGTCGGCTGCATCAAACATCAGCGCGCCATCGATCCACACCTTGTCCGGCCGCGAATAAACGGAGAGCGGATTGCCGTTCCACAGCACGATATCAGCCATTTTGCCGGATTTCAGGCTGCCGGTCAGCTTGTCGATGCCCAGCGCCTTTGCCGGATTGATGGCAAGCCATGTCCAGGCGACCTCATCGGAGATGCGGATGCCGGCGCGACGCCCGTCGGCCAGCGCTTTGGCAGCTTCCTGGTTGAGGCGCTGGATGCCATCGGCATCGTCGCTGTGCACGATGGCGCAGGCACCGGCCTGATGCACGAGCGGGATATTTTCGTTGACGGCATCATAGGATTCCATCTTGAAACCCCACCAGTCCGCCCACATTGCGGAGCAGACATCGTCCTTGGCCAGCATATCGGCAATCTTGTAGCTCTCGACGGCGTGATGGAAGGTGCTGACCTTGTAGCCAAATTCGCGCGCCATATCGAGCACCAGCGCCATTTCATCGGCGCGATAGCAATGATTGTGCACGAGAATCTCGCCAGCCAGAACGCCGGACAATGTTTCCATCGCCAGATCGCGCGGCACCGTCTCGCCCTTGTCAAGCTTGCGCTTATACTCGACCGCACGCGCCCAGGTCTGGCGGTTGACCGCCATATTGCCCATGCGCGTCTGCGGCATCTGGTTGCGCGAGCCATAGACACGCTTCGGATTCTCCCCGCAGGCCATTTTCAGGCCATAAGGCGCGCCGGGAAATTTCATTTCCTGCACCGTGCGCCCATAGACATTTTTGAGCGTGACCGATCGGCCGCCAAACAGATTGGCCGACCCCGGCAGGATCTGCAGCGCCGTTACCCCGCCATTGGCGAGCGCGCGGGAAAAGCCGGGATCCTGGGGCCACACGCTGTGTTCTGCCCACACTTCGGGCCGCACCGGGCCCGTGACTTCATTGCCATCCGAATTGGCATCGACCCCGGGGCTGGGATAATTGCCAAGATGGCTGTGCACATCGATGATGCCGGGCGTGACCCATTTTCCGGCGCCGTTGATGACGACATAACCATCGCCAGGGACGACGTCGGCCCCAAGCTTTTCGACCTTGCCATCGCGAAACAGGATCGTCGCCCGCTCCATGCGGCCACCCTCCCCATCATAGATGGTGACGTTGGTGATCGCTGTCGGCACACCGGCAAACGGCTTATAGGCCGACGGATAAGGATCCTTGTTGATCGGCGCGGGCTTGTCCTTGGGCTTTTCGGCGCCTTTGTCTGCCGCATCCGAAGCCTTTGCAGGCTTGGCCTCGCTTGTCGTCGCGCATCCGGAGAGTGCAAAGGCAATGGCAGCAGTTCCGGATGCCAGCGCCAGGCGGACCGTGTGGCCGATCATGCAAATGTCTCCTTCGCGCTGTTGTCCGCATCATCTTTGAGCGTATCGAGATGCATCAGTTTCTTGACCAATGGCGAGACGATCAGGACGAAAACGCCCACGCCGATCGTGATCCAGCCAATCAGGCTGTAAATCTCGAAGGTCTTGTCCATTGTCATCTGGCCGCTTTCGCCGCCCGTTGCCTCGCCGATCTTGCCGGCAAGAAAGTTGCCGCCAGCGGTTGAGAAAAACCACGCGCCCATGATCAGGGAGGCCATGTGCGACGGCGCAAGCCGGTTCATCGCAGACAAGCCGACCGGCGAAAGGCAGAGCTCTGCCGTGGTGGAGAAGAAATAAAGCGCAAAGACGAAGATGACGAGCATCTTGCCTTCGGGCGTCAGGAAATTGCCGCCCCAGACGAACACCAGGAAAGCAAAGCCCATCTGCAGCATCGCCACGCCGAATTTGGCCGGCGTTGATGGCTCTATGCCCTTGCGCCCCATCCAGGTCCACAGCCCGGCAAACAAGGGCGCAAGGAAAATGATGAAGATCGGATTGATCGACTGGAACAGCGACGTCGGCACACCGCCCCGATCGACGAACTTTTCGGTAAACAGGCTGATCGATCCGCCGGCCTGTTCAAACAGCGCCCAGAACAGGGGCTGCAGCGAAATGAGGAACAGCGCGGCAAAAATGCGGTCGCGCCCATGCGGATCGAGTTTGAATGCCTGAAACAGAACATAGCCGAGCAGCGCAAGGCCAAGTGTGAGCAGCAAGGTGCCGTAAAATCCCTGATACTGGATCAGCAACCAGATGAAGCCCACCGCGACAACGCCAAGGATGTAAAGCAGCCATTCAAGCTTTATGCCCATGACCGGCGCGGCAAGCGCCTGCGGATTGCTGCTTTCGCCATTGCCATTGAGCAATCCCTTGAACAGCACGAACACAATCAGGCCGGCGACCATCCCGATGCCCGCAAGGCCGAAACCATAAGCCCAGCCATAGGTTTCACCAAGATAGCCGACCAGGATTGTGCCAATCGCAGCACCGAGATTGATGCCCATGTAGAAGATCGTATAGGCCCCATCCCGCCGCGGATCGGTCTTGGGATAAAGCTGGCCGACCATCACGGAGATATTGGCCTTCAAAAAGCCCGAGCCGACGATGATGAATGCCAGG
>CAZFYJ010000051.1:0-3188 GCA_964523215.1 uncultured Sphingomonadaceae bacterium
GGGGAGAAATGGAGCGGGCGAATCCGTTGCGGATCGCCCTGCCCTCGGGCTTATTGCCGGACCGACCGCCAGCGGCAAGAGCGCACTTGCCCTGCGGCTGGCCGAAGCCATGCCGATCGGCATCATCAATGCAGATGCGAGCCAGGTTTATCGGGAAATCCCCATCATTTCCGCAGCCCCGGCGATGGCAGACAGGGCAATCTGCCCCCATTATCTGTTTGGCACGCTGAGCGGGCAGGACAGCTGCTCGGCTGCGCGCTGGGCAGCCCTTGCCAAAGCTGCCATCGCGGATTGCCGCGCCGATGGCCGCATTCCGGTGCTGGTGGGGGGAACCGGGCTTTATCTGCGCACACTGATCGATGGGATTGCCCCGGTGCCGGGGATCGACCCCGCGATCCGCGCGGCCGTGCGTCGCCTCGAAGCCGATCAGGCTTATGCCGCACTGTGCGCGGAAGATGCAGAGATGGCGCAACGGCTGAATCCCGGAGACAGCAGCCGGATAGCCCGCGCGCTCGAAGTGGTGAGGAGCACGGGGCGTTCGATCCGCAGCTGGCAGGCAGCGCGAACCGGCGGTCTGTACGATGCCGTGCGCATCGTGCCGATCATCCTCCTGCCCCCGCGGGAGCCGCTCTATGCACGCATCGAAGCCCGCTTTGCCGCGATGATCAGCGCGGGTGCATGCGCTGAAATCGCAGCGCTGGAGGCGCTTGCCTATCCAGCCTCCGCCCCGGTCATGCAGGCGATCGGGGTGAAGCAGCTCAGCGCGGTTTTGCGCGGCGATGCCCGCATTGAGGACGCGATGGCCGATGCCGTGCAAGCCACGCGCCGCTATGCCAAGCGCCAGTACACCTGGTTCCGGCATCAGCCGCCCGCCACGTGGCCGCGTTTCGATGACGAATTAAATGATGAGAATATTGATCATATTGTAATTAAATTACGTGAAATGCTCTTGACATAGCCAATTGTTGCCCATAACGGCTCGGCGACGGAGCTGGCAACGGCGCCTGGCTTTGCCATGGCGTGATACGGCAATCCGGGCTAAGGGGATCATCGCTGCAGGCTGCGCATGCGCACAGGGTGCAGAACAAGGTGCAGGACAGAAATCATGGGTGCGTTACAGGATCAGCTGGCGATCACGCGGGAACCGCAGGAGTTAAGCGGCGCGAGCATCATCGTGCAGTCGCTCGTCGATCTGGGTGTGGATACCGTGTTCGGCTATCCGGGCGGCGCTGTGCTTCCGATCTATGATGCGCTTTTTGATCACCCGACAATCCGGCATGTGCTGGTGCGGCATGAGCAGGCGGCAACCCACGCCGCAGAGGGCTATGCGCGCAGCAGCGGGAAGCCGGGCGTGGTGCTGGTCACGTCCGGCCCGGGTGCCACCAATGCCGTGACCGGGATCACCGATGCCCTGATGGACAGCATCCCGATGATCGTGCTGTCCGGCCAGGTGCCCACCACGCTGATCGGCACCGACGCCTTTCAGGAATGCGACACGATTGGCATTACCCGCCACTGCACAAAGCATAATTATCTGGTGCAGGATCCTGGCGAGCTGGGCCCGGTGATGCGTGAGGCCTTCCATATTGCGACCTCCGGGCGGCCCGGCCCGGTGCTGATCGACATTCCCAAAAATGTGCAGGTGGCAACCGGGCTTTATGCGCCTGACGCCCCCCTGAAAACGCGTTATCAGCCCAGAACCGAGCCGGACGCCGAGGCGGTTGCAAAGGCCGTCGCGATGCTGGCCGCCGCAGAACGCCCGATCCTCTACACGGGCGGCGGCATCATCAATAGCGGCCCCGATGCAAGCGCCGCCCTGCGCGAGCTGGCGGCATTATGCGGTGCGCCGGTCACCTCCACGCTGATGGGGCTTGGCGCATTTCCGGCGGACAATTCGCAGTGGGTGGGGATGCTTGGCATGCACGGCACCTATGAGGCCAATCTGGCGATGCATGGGTGCGATGTCATGCTGTGCCTTGGCGCACGCTTTGATGACCGGGTGACGGGGCGGCTGGACGCATTCAGCCCGGAATCACGCAAAGTCCATGTCGATATCGACCGCAGCTCGATCAACAAGAATGTGCGCGTGGAGCTGGGCATTGTCGGCGATGCCGGGCAGGTCATCCGCGCCATGATTGCGCAGTGGCGCGAGGCCGGGCATCGGCCCCGCGATCTGGGCGAATGGTGGCGGCGGATCGATGGGTGGCGGGCGGTGCGCTCGCTCGACTTCGTGCAAGCGGCAGCCCCCGAGGCCGACATCATGCCGCAACACGCCATTCAGCGGCTGTATCAGGCCAGCCTGCCGCACGATCCGATCATCACCACCGAAGTCGGCCAGCATCAGATGTGGGCTGCACAGCATTTTCATTTTCATGGGCCCAACAAATGGCTGACCTCGGGCGGGCTGGGCACCATGGGCTATGGCCTGCCCGCGGCCATCGGCGCACAGATGGCCAATCCCGATGCGCTGGTGATCGACATTGCCGGCGAAGCGAGCATCCAGATGAACATCCAGGAGCTCGCCACTGCCACCCAATATCGCCTGCCAGTGAAAATCTTCATTCTCAACAATGAATATATGGGGATGGTGCGTCAGTGGCAGGAGCTGACATATTCAAGCCGCTATTCAAACAGTTATTCCGATAGTCTGCCGGATTTTGTGAAGCTGGCCGAAGCCTATGGCTGGAAGGGGATTCTGATCGAACGGCTGGACCAGCTGGATCAAGGCATTGCCGACATGCTCGCGCATGACGGGCCGGTCCTGGTCGATTGCCGTGTGGCAAAGCTTGCAAATTGCTTCCCGATGATCCCGAGCGGGGCCGCACACACAGACATGCTGCTCGATCCCGCGCAGGTCACCGGCAGCATGGACGACGAAGCCAAAGCGCTGGTTTGATCGCATGAAAATCCAGAAGCAGGCCGGCGAGCGCCATGTGCTCGCGATCACCGTGGACAATGCCGCAGGCGTGCTCGCAAAGATTTCGGGCATGTTCACGGCGCGCGGCTATAATATCGAAAGCCTTACGGTTGCGGATATCAGCGCGGACCACGCCGTGAGCCGCATTACGATTGTGACCAGCGGCACCGAACATGTGATCGACCAGATCCACGCTCAGCTCGAGCGGCTGGTGCCCGTTCACCAGGTCACCGATCTGACCGAAATCGGCCCGCATGTGGAACGCGAGCTG
>CAZFYJ010000051.1:3198-10776 GCA_964523215.1 uncultured Sphingomonadaceae bacterium
GGAGATAAGCGCATCGAAGCAATGCGACTGGCCGACATCTATCGGGCCCGCGTGATCGATGCGACCATGACGAGCTTCATTTTCGAGATCACCGGATCGCCGGATAAGATCGACACCTTCATCGCCCTGATGCGCGAGGTGGGCCTGATCGAGGTGACGCGGACCGGGATCGCTGCGATGGCGCGGGGCGCCGACGCGATCTGATATGCAATAAAACCAACAGACTGAAGAGAGTTCTTTCCATGCATGTTTATTATGACCGCGATGCCGACCAGGATCTGATCAAGGGCAAGAAAATCGCCATCGTCGGCTATGGCAGCCAGGGCCACGCGCATGCTCAGAATCTGCGCGATTCCGGGGTGAAGGACGTCGCGATTGCGCTGCGGCCCGGCTCTGCAACCGCCAAGAAGGCCGAGGCGGCCGGTTTCGCGGTCTACAGCAATGCCGAAGCGGCGGCCTGGGCCGATGTCGTCATGGTGCTCGCCCCCGATGAGCACCAGGCCGCCATTTATGCGGACGATCTGGCCGCACATATGAAACCGGGCAGTGCGCTCGCCTTTGCGCACGGTCTCAACGTTCATTTCGGGCTGATCGAACCCCGCGCCGATCTGGATGTCTTCATGGTCGCGCCCAAGGGTCCTGGGCACACCGTGCGCAGCGAATATCAGCGCGGGGGCGGTGTGCCGTGCCTGTTTGCTGTGGCGCAGGAAGCGGAAGGGTCCGCCGGCAATGGCTATGTGAAGGCGCTGGCGCTGTCTTATGCCTCTGCCGTCGGCGGCGGGCGCAGCGGCATCATCGAAACCACCTTCAAGGAAGAATGTGAAACCGACCTTTTCGGGGAACAGGCGGTGCTCTGCGGGGGCATCACCCATCTGATCCAGGCCGGGTTCGAAACGCTGGTGGAGGCGGGGTACGCGCCGGAAATGGCCTATTTCGAATGCCTGCACGAAACCAAGCTGATCGTCGATCTGCTCTATGAAGGCGGCATTGCCAATATGCGCTATTCGATCAGCAATACGGCCGAATATGGCGACATCAAAACCGGACCGCGCATCATCACAGCGGAAACCAAGGCAGAAATGAAGCGCGTGCTGGCCGACATCCAGTCGGGCCGTTTCGTCAAGGATTTCGTGCTCGACAACCGCGCGGGCCAGCCCGAGCTCAAGGCCTCGCGCAAGGCCGCAGCCGCGCACCCGATCGAGCAGGTGGGCGCAGAGCTGCGCGCGATGATGCCGTGGATCGCAAAGAACAAGCTGGTGGACAAGAGCCGGAACTGACGCCTTGCCGCTTTGGAGCGATGTCCCATCAGGTGGAATCACCTTATGGATAAGAAATCGCTGCAAACAGATGAGTTAGAGCGGCCGATCTGACTGGGTCGGATCGGAAACCGCCCGAGCGCGGGTACTGCCCTTAAGGCGCGTTGACAGGCACGCGAACATGGAGGAACTTGGGCGGACCCGTCCCCAAGGAGATGTCTCATGTTCCGTTCAAAACTCACGCTGCTGCTTGCCACCCCGGTGATTGCCTCGTGCGCGCTGCTTGCCTCGCTGGCACCTGTGGGCGCGGCCGATCCCGCAAAGGTGACCGCCGGCACCTATAAGGTCGATCCTGCGCACACCCAGGTCAAATGGGCCGTCAGCCATTTCGGCTTCAATGATTATTTCGGCTTGCTCGGCGATGCCACGGGCAGCCTGACGATTGATCCGGCGAACCTCGCGGCGGCCAAGGTGTCCATCACGATCCCGATGGCATCCAACCTGACAAGCAGCAGCGTGCTGACCGACAAGCTGAAAAAGGCCGATAATTTCAATGTCGAGAAATTCCCCACCGCGACCTTTGAATCAACCGCTGTGGCGGTCTCTGGCAACACGGCAAAGATCACCGGCAATCTCAGTTTCATGGGCGTGACCAAGCCTGTCGTGCTGGATACGACACTGTCCGGGGCCGGGAAAAATCCGTTTAACGGGAAGGATAGTGTCGGCTTTCATGCGACCACCACGCTCAAGCGGAGCGAATGGGGCTACAAAAACATGGTGCCGGCCATTGGCGACGATGTGAAGCTCGATATCAGCGTCGCCTTCGAGAAATAGCAGTTCGCACTGGACAGGCGCAGCCGTGGCGTGCATGACGCCGTCATGACGTCACGCGCGGCCCAAAAACTGCTTCTACGACTTACGCGCCCTTAGGTGTGCGTCATGCGGCGCGTCCTTGCGTCGCACGCCCCCTAAGGGCCATTTCATTCCCCGGATATATCGGTCAATCTGTCGTAGAGGCTTTGTCATGTTGCGTGATCCTTCTGCCAAATATCGTCCATTCGCCCCGATCAACCTGCCCGATCGGCAATGGCCCAGCCGCACCATCACGCGCGCGCCGCGCTGGCTTTCCACAGACATGCGCGACGGCAATCAATCGCTGATCGATCCGATGGACAGCGAAAAGAAGCAGCGCTTTTTCGATCTGCTGGTCAAAATCGGGATCAAGGAGATCGAAATCGGCTTTCCCAGCGCCGGGGCGACGGAATTTGATTTCATCCAGGGGCTGGTGCGTTCGGGGCGCATTCCGGACGATGTGATCGTCCAGGTGCTCACGCAATCCCGCCGCGATCTGATCGAAACCAGCTTTGCCGCGCTCGATGGCGCACGGGCGGCGATCGTGCATCTTTACAATGCGGTCTCCCCGGCCTGGCGCCGCATCGTGTTTCAGCTGGAACAGGCAGAGATTCGGCAGATTGCCGTGGAAGGCGCAAAAATATTGCGCGATCAGGCTGCCAAACGGCCCGGAACGGACTGGCATTTTCAATATTCGCCCGAAACATTTTCGACCGCAGAGCTGGATTTCAGCCTGGAGGTGTGCAGCGCGGTGATGGATGTGCTTGCGCCCACGCCAGACCGGCCCATCATTCTCAATCTGCCGGCCACTGTCGAGGCGGCAACGCCAAACATTTATGCAGACCAGATCGAATATGTGTGCCGCAATATTCCGCGGCGCGACAGTGTGGTCGTGTGTCTGCACACGCATAATGATCGCGGCACCGGCGTCGCCGCGGCAGAGCTGGGCATCATGGCCGGCGCAGACCGGGTCGAAGGCTGTCTGTTTGGCAATGGCGAACGCACGGGCAACTGCGATCTTGTTACAATCGCACTGAATATGTATACGCAAGGCATTGATCCGAAAATTGATTTTTCTCACATCGATGAAGTGATCAGCACCGTCGAATATTGCAACCAGCTGCCAGTGCACCCGCGCCATCCCTATGCGGGGGAGCTCGTATTCACCGCCTTTTCGGGCAGCCATCAGGATGCCATCAAAAAGGGCTTTGCCGCGCAGCAGCAGCGCAATGACATGCTGTGGGAAGTCCCCTATCTGCCGATCGATCCTGCCGATCTCGGACGCAGCTACGAGGCTGTGATCCGCGTCAACTCGCAAAGTGGCAAAGGCGGCTTCGCGTGGGTGCTGGAGCAGGACCAGGGGCTGAAGCTGCCCAAACGGATGCAAGCGGACTTTTCTCGCCATGTCCAGGCGCTGGCCGACGATCTCGGCCGCGAGCTTCAGGCAGCCGACATCTGGGAGGTGTTTCAACGCGTTTACTGCCTGGACCGGCCACAGCGCTTTGAACTCGGCGATTATGAGGAAACGCGCGCACCCAATGGCGACCGCATCTTTGCCGGCACCATCATGGTCGCAGGCACAGAGCAGCGCGTGGCCGGCCGTGGCAATGGCCTGATTTCAAGCGTTGCCGCCACCTTGTCCGAGCATTTCGGCATATCGCTCGACGTGCAGGACTATAGCGAGCATGCGCTGGGCCATGGCAGCGATGCGCTGGCAGCCGCCTATGTCGAATGCCGAACTGTCGACGGGCGGACCTTGTGGGGCGTGGGCGTCGATGCCGATGTCGCCACCGCCAGCGTGCGCGCCATGCTGAGCGCGGCCAATGGTGCCGCGAGGGCTTGAGTGCAGCCCCACAAGAACAATGAACTCGAACGGGTCGAGGTTGACAGTCGGGAAGCGCTGCGGGCGTAGCCTGTTGCCGGCCAGGATCAAAGCAGCCGCAGCTGGCTTGTGCGCCCGAACAGGGGCGATCCGCGCCATGTGCCCTGTTCAGAAGGTCGTCGATGAACTTTTGCGCTTTGGATGGATCGACAGTCCGCCGCGCAAGCTTGATGAAACGCCCAGCATGCAGCGCGTGCCGCCCCGAAAAACCGGCAGCGCATGGTCCGGCACAAAAAGGCCAAAGCTGAGCGCTTGATCAATGAAGGCCCATGAGGCCGCGCGGGCTGCAGGCAATGTCACGAGCGTAGGTCAAATGAGGCGCAGCGAATGGAGCGCGTCTGGCGCAATCATTTTTGGATATTCAGTGCCCATAAAGCCTGTAAGATGCTGCTGTGAACGCCATATTGCCTCGTCTCTCACTGGGAGTGCCCGCCGCCGCCTGGATCGTCCTGATGGCGGACAGTTTCGGCCTTGGATCGCCATGGGTGGCAGCACTGGTGCTCATCGGGGTGGTGCTGGCTGCGGTTCATCATGCCGAGACCGTCGCGCTCAAGTTGGGAGAGCCGTTCGGCACATTGATCCTGGCTGTTTCAGTGACGATCATTGAGGTGGGGCTGATCATTTCACTCATGCTGGCGAGCAGTTCTGCTGCGGCAACCCTGGCACGCGACACCGTGTTTGCAGCCAGCATGATCATCCTGAATCTGCTTTTGGGGCTGTGCCTCCTGTTTGGCGCACGGCATCGTCAACAAGCCCGCTTTACCCGTACGGGCGCGACCGCGGCGTTAAGCACGCTCGCAACGCTGCTGGGCTTAACGCTTGTCATTCCCAATTTTACGACAAGTGTTCCAGAGCCGGCCTATACTATTTCTCAGCTGGCATTCGTGGCGGCTTTCGCGCTGATCCTCTATCTGACCTTCGTATTTGTGCAGACTGTCAGCAACCGGGATTATTTTCTACCGAATGGCGTCAAGCATGACGACCCTGATGCGCATGCGCCTCCCCCATCCCGCAAAGCCACATGGGCTGCGTTCATCGCCCTGCTGGTCAGTCTTGCTGCAATCATTTTGCTCGCCAAAAGTCTTTCAAAGCCAATTGAGGCCGCTCTGGCGGCGGCAGGAGCCCCGCTCTCACTCGTGGGGATCGTCATTGCCGCCATTGTCCTGCTGCCCGAATGTGTCGCGGCCATTCGTGCGGCCAATGCCAACCGGCTGCAAACAAGCCTCAATCTGGCACTTGGCTCTGCCCTTGCAACGATTGGCCTCACAATTCCTGCCGTTGCGGCCGTAAGTTACTGGTTTGGCCTGCCCTTGATCCTTGGCCTAGACCCGAAAAGCATCGCGCTTTTGGCATTGACGTTGTTTGCAGCCACACTCTCGCTCGCACGGGGGCGGATCACAATGCTTCACGGCGCAGTCCATCTCACACTGTTTGCCGCCTATATCGTGCTGACGATCTTTCCATAGGCCCGTGAACAGATATTTTCCTCTGGACTTGCTTTACGTAAACGTTAAGCAGGGCTCATGGCACTACCCGATAAATTGAAGCAAACCCGCTTGCCGGTCATCGGCTCGCCACTGTTCATCATTTCCGGCCCCGAGCTGGTGATTGCCCAGTGCAAGGCCGGCATCATCGGCAGCTTTCCGGCGCTCAACGCACGGCCGCAGGCCCTGCTCGACGAATGGCTGCACCAGATCACCGAAGAACTTGCCGCGCACAATCGCGATCACCCGGATCGCCCGGCTGCGCCTTTTGCGGTGAACCAGATTGTGCACCGTTCGAATGACCGGCTTGAGGCCGATCTGATGACATGCGCCAAATGGCAGGTGCCGATTGTCATCACCTCGCTTGGCGCGCGCGAAGACCTGAACCAGGCGGTTCACGGCTGGGGCGGCATCACGCTGCACGATGTGATCAACGATCGCTTTGCCCGAAAGGCCATCGAAAAGGGGGCAGACGGCCTCATCCCTGTTGCAGCCGGTGCCGGCGGGCATGCGGGCACCATTTCTCCGTTCGCCTTGATGCAGGAGATACGCAGCTGGTTTGATGGCCCTGTTGCGCTTTCAGGCTCGATCGCAAATGGTGCTGCCATTCTGGCGGCTCAGGCAATGGGCGCGGATTTTGCCTATATCGGATCGGCCTTCATCGCAACGCATGAGGCAAATGCGCAACCGGCCTACAAGCAGGCCATTGTCGATGGGTCAGCGCAGGATATTGTCTATTCCAGCCTGTTCACCGGCGTGCATGGCAATTATCTGCGCGGATCGATCAGTGCAGCTGGGCTGGATCCGGACAATTTGCCCGAAGGCGATGTGAAGACAATGGACTTTGGATCGGGTGGAAATACCGACAAAAAGGCATGGCGAGACATTTGGGGCTCTGGCCAGGGGATTGGCGCGGTTAGCGCGATCGAAAGCGTGAGCGACCGTGTGGATCGGCTTGAGGTGGAATATCGGGCGGCGTGGCAGGCGCTTCAGGCGCAGGTGCGCGCATAGCCTCGGCAATCATCGCATCCAGAAAATCATATCGATCAAAGAGGTGCATCGGATCGCGCTGGTGTAGCACCAGGCCCGGAACGCGCTTCCTCGTGAGCGCGATGCGCATTGCCGACTGAACCAGCCGCAGGCGAAAGATCGTGACATCGGCCGCCATGCGCTGCCCGTCGCGTCGCATCCTTATGTGCTCGATGCGGATTGTTTCGATCCGTGCGCGCACAACCTCGGAATAGCGGCGATGCGGGCCGCGGTGGAGCGCCCAGCCCGAACGCAGTGCAAGCGCAGGCGTCGCCGGGAGATATTGCCCGTTGCTGCAAAAATCGTTCAGCGAAAAGCCGTGAACGAGCAGCCCATCGAAAAAAGCCGAAAATTGTGGGCTGTTGCGCACCGAGAGCGGGATCAGGTGATGGCGTTGAAATCCTGGTCGTGTGGGCGGCCATTCTGCCCGGAACAGGGCCCTATGTGCCATGGCCGCCGTGATGATGCATCAGGGATTGCCTGCTGACGGATGACGGATGCTGACGCGAACCAGGCCGCTGGCACCGTGGGCGGGTTGTGCGGGCACGAGCATGATCTGCTCATCCTTTGCGAGCCCCGCCACCTGCATCGGCTCCACAACGGGGCCGTTGACGATCATCTCCGTGGCAAGCCGAGAAAGCCTGCGCAGCACCTCTTCATCGGTCAGGCGATGGCCTGGCGCCAGCAGCAATTCCTGTCCGCAGAAATAGCCGAGCCCACGGGAAATTCTGGCTTTCTCAACCCCGATATTGGGTGCGCCCTCCCCCTCGCCGTTCAGCATAACCCCATCATCGGCATGAGCAGGCGGAAAGGCTACAAAATGCAGCACCGGGGGCAAGCCGCTCTGGAACATTTCCTCAACGGCGCGAACAAAATGGGCGGATTGGCTCCACAAGCGTGCGGGCGACCAGAACACATAATCAGCGGCAGACATCTGGGCGCACAGATAGGCCATCTGGCAAATCTCGCGCATATGCCCGAGCATGTCGGCCTGACTGCCGACGAGGGGCAGCGGATGATCGCCCGCGCCTGCATGGCTGTACGGCAGATCCGGCTCCAGCGCGACATGAAGATG
>CAZFYJ010000052.1:0-10751 GCA_964523215.1 uncultured Sphingomonadaceae bacterium
CTGTAGGAACCGATGTAGGTCAGCTTTGCGCCGCCCAGATCCCAGCGCAGTTCGCATGGCCAATTGTTCGAGGAATTTCTGGGCGGCACATCCCGGCGGCTGACCATTGTCGGCGCGACCAGCGGCGATACCGGCTCGGCCGCGATCGATGCCGTGGCCGGGCGCGCCGGGCTGGAAATCTTCATGCTGCATCCGCATGGCCGGATTTCCGACGTGCAGCGCCGCCAGATGACGACGGTGCTTGCGCCCAATGTGCACAATATCGCCATCGAAGGCAGCTTCGACGATGCCCAGGCCTTTGTGAAGCGGATGTTCACAGATGCCGATGTGACGGCGCGGCTCCAGCTTTCGGCGGTCAATTCGATCAACTGGGCGCGGCTGATGGCGCAGGTGGTCTATTATGTCTACGCAGCAGTGCGGCTGGGTGCGCCTGATCGCGCCATTGCCTTTTCCGTGCCGACCGGCAATTTCGGCGATGTGTTTGCCGGCTATGTGGCGGCGCAAATGGGCCTGCCGGTGGCGCGGCTGATTGTCGCCACCAATGTGAACGATATTTTGAACCGGGCGCTCTCCAGCGGCGATTATTCGGCAGCGCAAGTCCGGCCGACGGCAACGCCGAGCATGGACATTCAGGTCAGCTCGAATTTTGAGCGGCTGCTGTTTGATCTGGCCGGGCGCGATGCGCCTGCCCTGCTCGGCATGATGCAGGGCTTTGAGGAAAGCGGCAAGCTCTCGTTGCGGCCGGACATGCTCGCCACGGCGCAGCAGCGCTTTTCCAGCGCACGGATTGATGAGGATCGCATGACGCTGGCCATCCGCCATGCCTTTGAACATGCAGGCATGCTGATCGATCCGCACAGTGCGATCGGCCTTGCCGCAGCGCAAGATGCAGGGATTGCGCCTGATATTCCGGTGGTCACGCTGGCAACCGCACATCCAGCCAAGTTTCGCGACGCGGTAGAGCGGGCGACGGGGCTGCGCCCGCATTTGCCGCCGCGTGTCGGCGATCTCTTTGCCCGTGAAGAAGCCTGTGCACGTCTGCCGGCCGATTATGACGCAGTGCGCGATCATATTCTTGCTGCTGCTGCCATTGCCGCATGATCGGCACGCCCGGCATCATCTGCGGCGATGGCTGGGCCGATTATGCGCTGATGGACAGCGGCCATGGCCGCAAGCTTGAGCGTTACGGCGGCTATCGCTTCATCCGGCCCGAGCCGCAGGCCATGTGGAGCCCGGCAACGGACAACTGGGATGCCGATGGGGAGTTTGTTCCCGCAGCAGATGCCGATGGTGGCGGGCGCTGGCATTATCACCGCCCCGTCCCGCGCGAAGGTTGGCCGCTCGGCTGGGGCGAGGTGCGCTTCACGGCGCAGTGCACGCCGTTCCGGCATCTCGGCTTTTTTCCGGACATGGCGCCGGTGTGGCACTGGATGCAGGGCAAGCTTGCCGGCATTGCCGAGCCCCAGGCGATGAACCTGTTCGGCTATACCGGGGTCGGCAGCCTTGCGCTCGCAGCGGCCGGCGCATCGGTCGTCCATGTCGACGCCAGCAAGAAGTCGGTCGATGCAGCGCGGGCCAATGCTGCCCTTTCGCAGATGGAGACGCGCCCCATTCGCTGGATTGTCGATGATGCCGCCAAATTTGCCGCGCGCGAGGTGCGCCGGGGGCGGCATTACCATGGCATCATTCTCGATCCGCCCAAATATGGCCGCGGGCCGGATGGCGAAGTCTGGCGGCTGGAGGAGGATCTGGCCCCGCTGGTGCGGGATTGCGCTGCCCTGCTCGATGCGCGCAGCCGCTTTCTGTTTCTCACAGTTTATGCGGTGCGCATGTCTGCACTGGCGATTGGCGAGCTGCTGCGCCAGCAGACGGGGCATCTGGGCGGTGTGGTGGAATGCGGCGAACTGGCCGTGCGCGAGGAAGCCCGCGGCCTGATGCTGCCAACGGCGATCTTTGCGCGCTGGCATTCATCGGGGTAACGCATCTCTGCCTGAAGAGCCGCGCAACGATCAGCGTGGCTCTATTGCCCCGGAAAAGCGGCGCTTGCGGTTGCAAAGGTCGATTGCGCGGTGCCGTTGCCCACCCAGCGGAAATGCCATGGCTCGAATGTCACGCCCTGGCGGTTGCCACGCGGGAAGGACATTTCGAAATTATAGCGTCGCGCATTGGCGGCAAGCCATCGACCGGCCTTGGTGCCGGCAAAGCTCGCTTCCAAATTGGTGCCGGGGCTGGCGCGGTCACCCAGATCGAGCGCATAGCCGGTCGCATGCTCGCTATAGCCGGGTGGCGCGGATGATCGGGCGCGCCCCGCGATGCCGCCAGCACTGGCCAGCCGCGCTGCGTCGCAGAAAACGGCACGCTGCCGGGCCACTGACCGAAAGCACGAGAGGCCCGAAAAGCTGACGCCTTCAGCCCTTGCCGCGGCGATCATGGCTGTGAGATCGGGGATCACATCGCGGTGCATCTGCTGGCAGTTTCCGCCCGATAGCGCAGCCGGCACCGAAACAAGCGCGGAGCCGGGCGCTTCGGCATAAGGAAAATGGCCAAACAGGCGGCCGTCAGCGGTTGGAGCCTCCGGCGTCACGTGGCCTGGGCAGATGACCGGCGGCGCTGCTGCTGGCGCTGCTGCTGCATCCGGCGTCGCGCTCTCGCTTTCCGGAACGTCGATCGGGGCGGTGGGGTCTTCCACGGGCGGGGCCGCCGCTTCGGAATCGCTGTTGTTCAATATCTCGACCGATGCGACCACGGTTTGCTGCGCAGGGGCCAGAAGCGCCCACGCGACCGCCGCCGTTCCCCCGAGCAGTGCCGCTGTGGCCAGATATGCAACCGGTTTCATCGCCATCAGCAGATCACATGATCGCCAAAGACCCAGCCCGTGGCATAGCCAGCCGGCACAGGATCGACGCGCAGCCAGAGATTGCCGCCGGCATCAAAGCTCTCGCCGAGCACGCGCAGCATGACGCCATTGGGCAGCCCGCCCAGCACGCGGCCATTGGGCACGGCACGGATGCGCAGATTGCTGCCGGTATTGTCCACCACTTCGCACAGCATGCCGCTCATCCGCCGGGTGGTTGCGGGCGGCGGCGGCGCGGCAGCGGCGCGAGGTGCCGGCATGCTGTCGCCCAGATTGACAGCGCTGACATAGCCGCGCCCGTCGGCCAGTTTGAACCAGAAGCTGTCTCCGCTCAGCCCGCGGTGCATCGCACCCTGCACGCTGGTGCCCGGCCGCAGCGTGCCGACGACGCGCGATGGTGCCTGCGCGGTTGCCACATCGCGGATGTTGGCGGTTGAAATGACATATTTGACGACATTCTGGCCAACCGCAGGGCCGGATGTCGCCCCGCCGGGCAATGCCGCCGCGGGCGCACCGGGCACAGCCGGGGCTGTTCCCGGCACAACCGGCACTGTTCCCGGCGCTGGCGCAGCAGCAGTGGTGCCCGGAACTGTGCCGGGCGCTGTCCCTGGTGCAACCGTTCCCGGCGCAACCGCCCCGGGTGTGGCTGGGGTGCTCACCTGCGCGGGCGCCGTGGAGAGCGCCGCCGTGTTTGATGTGCCGCCCGTCAGAAAATAGGTGGCGAGCGCTGCCAGCGCGACAAGGCACAGGCCGCCGCCCACCAGCAAGGGCGTGTTTGACCGGGCAGGGGCGGGCGCCGCCTCGGCGGGATCAGCAGCGTATATCGCAGGCTGCGGCGTCGGTGCGGCTGCAGCTGCACCAGGTGCCGGCGGCGGGACAGCGGGCGCGGCAGGTGGCGGGGCAGGGGGTGCCGCTGTCTCCGGTGCCGTTGCGTCATGCGCAACAGGTGCCCCGCATTCGGAGCAGAAGCGCGCGTCGCTTTTGAGCGCGGCGCCACATGAATAGCAATATTGCGCCATTTGGCCTTGTCCCCCCTTCCCCACGGCTGTTCGCATGCCGCGAATCTGCTTGAGACTATGGCGCTTTCGCCATCGTTACAAGGGCGTGCCACAGCCGCTGGCTTTCCTCGCCCTGCGGCGCAGCGGACGCCGCATCGACCGCGTGCTTTTCGCTGGCATTCGCAGCCCGTTCTGCTTAGCAAGGCGAGATAGCGACACTAAGCGCAGCGGGCAAAGGGAGGCACAATGGCGGACGACAGCATGACGGCAAAGGGCAGCGCGCCCAAGGCCACAGGCTATAGCTGGTATGTGCTGTCGGTCCTGGTTATCGTCTATATCCTCAATTTCATTGATCGGCAGATCATCAGCATCCTCGCTGTCGACATCAAGGCCGATCTCGGCCTCGACAACAGCGACATGGGCTTTCTGGGCGGTGCCGCCTTTGGTGTCTTCTATGCGCTGTTCGGCATTCCGCTGGGGCGACTGGCGGACAATTGGAGCCGCACCCGTCTGCTTTCGGCCGGGCTGTTCCTGTGGTCACTGATGACCGCGCTGTCCGGCTTTGCGACCAGCTTTTTCGCTCTGGCGGCAGCCCGGCTGGGAGTTGGCATCGGCGAGGCCACGGCCAGTCCATCGGCATATTCGCTGATTTCGGATTATTTTCCCAAGGCGCAGCGGGCAACTGCGCTCGCCATATACTCGTCAGGCCTGTATCTGGGCGGCGGCCTCTCGCTTTTCATCGGGGCCTATATCGTCGAAGCCTGGAACGCCGCCTATCCTGATCCGGCGCTGGCGCCGCTGGCGCTGAAAGGCTGGCATGCAGCATTTCTGGCAGTCGGGCTGCCCGGTCTCCTGGTGGCGCTGTGGGTGTTTAGCCTGCGTGAGCCGGTGCGCGGCGCGATGGATGGCGCGCCCACGCCGCCTGTGCCCAATCCATTCCGGCTGTTCGTGCAGGATTTGTCCACCATCATCCCGCCCTTCACGCTGCTGGGGGCATGGGAACGCGGGCCAAAGGCGCTGGCCATCAATCTGGCGGCGGCGGTGGCGTTGTTTGCCGCATCCTGGTTCATGGTGCGGGTGACGGGCAATCTGGCGCAATGGTCGGCGGTCGGCATGGGTGTCTATGCCGTCTTTTCCTGGGCCACCACCCTGCGCACGCGCGATCTGCCGACATTCACGCTGATCTGGGGGACGCCTGCCTTTCTCTATACGGCGATTGGCTATGGCCTGATCGCGCTGGTTTCCTGGGCGCTGGCCTTCTGGCCCGCGCCTTATGCCGAAACAGTGCTGGGCCTGCCCAAGAAGGAGCTGGCCTTCTATCTTGGCGCGGGCGGCGCGCTGAGCGGCTTTCTTGGTGTGATCGCAGGGGGGCGGCTGGCCGATATCCTGCGCCAGCACAATCCCGCGGGGCGCATATTGGTGGTGATGATCGGGGTGATTGGTCCGCTCATCCCGAACTGGATTGCGTTTACCACCGAAAGCGGCACCATGTTCTATGTCATGAATTTTTTTGCCGGCTTGCTGCTCAGCTGCGCGCTGGGGGCAGCGGCCGCCACAACGCAGGAGCTGGTGTTGCCCCGCATGCGCGGCACTGCCACCGCGGCCTTTTTCCTGGCGACGACATTGATCGGCCTCGCGCTCGGCCCCTATCTGGTCGGGCTGGTGGCGGATCTCGCCGGCACGATGGTCGATGGCAAGTTGGTGGGTGATCTGCGCACTGGCATATTGGTCGTGACCACGGCCTGCGCCCCGATTGCCATGGTGCTGCTGATCATGGCCTATCGCACCGTTCCCGCCGCAGAAGCCAGTGTGGCGGCGCGGGCTGCATCTGCGGGCGAGGGAATGGGCACAGGCGCAGCCAAGGCTTGACAGGCGCTGCCAGACTGCTAATGCGCCCGCCGATATTGCATGCCCTGGCGCATGCAATTTCCGTCCGAGACAGCAGGCGCGCAGGCTTTTCCTGCGCTTAATCTCCTGCCGAGACGGGGATATGGATTTCCATAAGGGGGCCTGCATGCGCGGGCGCCCGTTCATTCCCCCTTGGACAATGTGGTCGTTGGCATGCGCAGCCTTGCGTGCGCCTGCGGCTTTGCAGCTGCGGATGGGCCGCAGCTGTCTTGTGTGGAGAATGGCATGGATCGTGCTCAAAAAACCGAAGCCGTTGCCGCGCTGAATGCAACTTTTTCCGAAGCGGCGGTTGTCGTCGTCACCCGCAATCTGGGCCTGACGGTGGCGCAATCGACCGACCTTCGCAACAAGATGCGCGATGCCGGTGCAAGCTACAAGGTCGCCAAGAACCGCCTCGCCAAAATCGCTGCCGAGGGCACTGCCTATGCATCGATCAGCAGCTTGCTGACGGGGCCGACTGCCCTTGCAACCTCGGCTGATCCGGTTGCAGCGGCAAAGGTCGTCGCCGAATTCGCCAAAGCCAATGACAAGCTGGAAATTGTTGGCGGGGCGATGGGCGAGACCGTGCTCGATGTGGATGGGGTGAAGGCGCTGGCGACATTGCCCTCGCTGGATGAACTGCGGGCCAAGATCATTGGTCTGGTGCAGGCGCCGGCGACCAAGGTCGTGCAGGTGGTGCAGGCACCGGCGGGCCAGCTGGCGCGCGTTTTCGGGGCCTATGGCGCCAAGGAAGCGGCCTGAATTACAACGTGATTTCAACTGATTGAACGGGGCAAGGAGCCCCCTATTGGAGACTTGACATGGCTGATTTGAACAAACTGGTTGATGATCTTTCGGCGCTCACCGTGCTTGAAGCTGCGGAGCTTTCGAAGCTGCTCGAAGAAAAATGGGGCGTGTCTGCGGCGGCTGCAGTTGCGGTTGCGGCCCCCGCCGCTGGTGGCGCTGCTGCCCCGGCTGCTGAAGAAAAGACCGATTTCGATGTCGTTCTGACCGGCGACGGCGGCAACAAGATTGCCGTCATCAAGGAAGTCCGCGCGATCACCGGCCTCGGCCTGACCGAAGCCAAGGCGCTGGTCGAAGCCGCGCCCAAGGCGGTCAAGGAAGGCGTCGGCAAGGACGAAGCCGAAAAGATCCAGGCTCAGCTGGTGGCCGCTGGCGCGACGGTCGAGCTGAAATAAGCCGGGCCGCCATGCCCGTCCATTGCGGGCACGGCATGATCTGATACAGGAAAGGGCGGCCCATTCGGGTCGCCCTTTTTCCTGTGCGTGGAAGCGCTTGCCGATGAGCCATGTTCTGATTCTTGCTGCATTGCCACAAGAAGCGGATGCGCTGTGGCCGGGCGTGGGCAGGGTGTCGATGATCCGCCAGCTGCCGGTGCGCACCCTGGCCCAGGCAGGCCTGCAGATCGGCATTGCCGTGACCGGGATCGGCAAGGTGAATGCCGCGCTGGCCTGTGGCCGGCTGGCGGAAGGCGACACGCGCCACGTGTTGATAAGCGGCACCTGTGGCCGGATTGCGGCCGATGATGCGCACGCGCATCTGGCGTCGCCGCGCCAGCCCTTCTGGATCAGCCATGCCGTGCAGCATGATTATGGGGCGCGGCATGCGCAGGGTTTTGTTCCCTATCGTGGGGGCGCATGGCCCATCGGCGCGGCAGGGCCGCTGCGCTTCATGCCAATGCCCGATCCCGGGCTGGGCCTGCCCCATGCGGGGATTGTTTCGGGCGATGTGTTCCTGCAATGCCCGGATGTTGCGGCAACGCTCGCGGCTCGGCATGATGCCGCGCTGATCGACATGGAGGTGGCCGCCATTGCGCAGGCAGCCGAAGCCATGGGCCTGCCATGGGCCGCGATCAAGGCCGTGACCGACGATGCCAATTCTGAAAGCGACGGCGATTTTATGGCCAATGTGGCGCGTGCCGCCCGATCCGCTGCTGAGGCGATCGAGCGGCTCGTGCCGATGCTGGCCTGATGCCGTTTACTGTGCAGGCGGGGTCGCGGGTGCCGCCTTCGGGGGCTTTTTCATCCGCGCCGAGCGAATCATGACCCCGCCGAGCCCGGTCTGATTCTCGGTGTAGATGTTGCACGTCCCCTTGAACCGCTCGCCATCGCACAATTCCCATGTGTCGCCGGGTGCAATCGCAAAGCTGCCCACTGGCCAGTCGGTGGTGATGCTCATCTGCGATTTCTGAATCTCGTAGGATTGGCCCTCGAAATTCTGCCCCTGGTAAAGGCGCAGCACCTTCTTCGGCACGACCGCGCCTTTCTTCGGCGCGGCGCTCGATATGTCGGCAAAGGCGAGCCCGCCAGCGAGGCCGAGCGCGGCAAGCGCGAAAGCAGCATGTCTGATCATGTCCATTCCCTCATCCAGAGCATCGATAGTCTGCGTGCTACCATGGCGGGCGCAATTGGCAAGCCCGCCGTGCTGCATGCTCTGCCGCGATCGGACGAGGCGGCTGTTCCGCTCCGCGTTGCGCATTGACAGCTGCGGCGCAAAATCCTACATGACGGCTGCGTTGGATCGAGACAGGGATTGCTTTCGCGCGGCATGCCCCACGGATGATGCAACTGCGATAGCGACATGTGCGTCAAGCTGCCACCTCCGCCTATGGAGGTGCGCGGCTTTTCGTGTTGTCGCTGCGTCCGTGCGGCGACAGATATTTTGAGAGCAGGAAAGATCATTCTCCATGGCGAAAACCTCGGCAGCACAGGCAGAAAAGCTGATCGGCGCTGCGCAAAAGCGCATCCGCCGCGTGTTCGGCAATATTCACGAAGTGGTGAAAATGCCCGATCTGATCGAGGTCCAGCGCGAGAGCTATGAGCAGTTTTTGCGATCCGATCCGTCGATCGGCTATGTCTCCGGCCTGGAGAAGACGCTGCGCAGCGTGTTCCCGATCCGCGATTTCGCCGGCACGGCCGAGCTTGATTTCGTCCATTACGAACTCGAAGACCCGAAATATGACACCGAAGAATGCCGTCAGCGTGGCCTGACCTATGCCGCGCCGATGCGCGTGACGCTGCGCCTCATCGTGTTCGAGGTGGATCCCGAGACCGAAACCCGCTCCGTGCTCGATATCAAGGAGCAGGACGTCTACATGGGCGACATGCCGCTGATGACGCACAACGGCACCTTCATTGTGAACGGGACCGAGCGGGTCATCGTCAGCCAGATGCACCGCAGCCCCGGTGTGCTGTTTGACCATGATCGCGGCAAGACGCATGCTTCGGGCAAATATCTTTTTGCCGCGCGCGTCATTCCCTATCGCGGCTCGTGGCTCGATTTCGAATTTGATGCCAAGGATATCGTGAATGTGCGGATCGACCGCAAGCGCAAGCTGCCGGTCACGTCGCTGCTCTATGCGCTTGGCCTCAACAGCGAGGACATTCTCAACCATTTTTATGGCCGGGTGACGTTCGAGCGTGGAGCCGACGGGTGGAAAATCCCGTTCCAGGTTGAAAACTGGCGCGGGGCAAAGCCGAGCTATGACGTGGTGGATGCGACATCGGGCGAAATTGTCTTTCCGCAGGGCGTGAAGATCACCCCGCGGGTTGCGAACAAGGTGGTGAAGGATGGGCTGGAGACGCTCCTGATCCCGACCGAAGAGATTTTCGGCCGCTATTCCGCCTTTGATCTGATCAACGAGAAGACCGGCGAGATTTATATCGAGGCGGGCGACGAAGTGACGGCCGAGGTGCTCGAAAAGCTGGACAAGGCCGGCATCGACCGGATTGAGCTGCTCGATATTGATCATGTGGCGACCGGCGCGTGGATGCGCAACACGCTGAAGGTCGACAAGGCCGAGGATCGTGATCAGGCGCTGCACGACATTTACCGCGTGATGCGCCCGGGCGAGCCGCCGACACGCGAAACCGCAGAGGCGCTGTTTGAAGGCCTGTTCTTCGATCCGGAGCGTTATGATCTTTCGGCCGTGGGTCGCGTCAAGCTGAACATGCGTCTCGATCTCGATGCGCCGGACACGCTGACCGTGTTGCGCCGCGAGGATATTCTTGCAGTCGTGAAAACGCTGATCGATCTGAAGGATGGCAAGGGCGAAATCGACGATATTGACAATCTCGGCAATCGTCGCGTGCGCTCTGTCGGCGAGCTGCTGGAAAACCAGTATCGCGTCGGCCTCTTGCGCATGGAGCGTGCGGTCAAGGAGCGCATGTCGAGCGTCGACATGTCGACCGTGATGCCGAACGATCTGATCAATGCAAAGCCGGCCGTGGCTGCGGTGCGCGAGTTCTTCGGTTCGTCGCAGCTGTCGCAGTTCATGGATCAGACCAATCCGCTGTCCGAAGTGACGCACAAGCGGCGCGTTTCGGCGCTCGGGCCGGGTGGTCTCACGCGTGAGCGGGCAGGCTTTGAAGTGCGCGACGTGCACCCGACCCATTATGGCCGCATTTGCCCCATCGAAACGCCCGAAGGCCCGAACATCGGGCTGATCAATTCGCTGGCGACATTTAGCCGGGTGAACAAATATGGCTTTATCGAGACGCCTTATCGCAAGGTCGTCGATGGCAAGGTGACGAGCGAGGTCGTGTATCTTTCTGCGATGGAAGAGGCCAAGCACACCATTGCCCAGGCCAATATCGATCTGGCACCCGATGGCGGCATTGCCGATGAGCTGGTGTCTGCGCGTGAGGCGGGCGAATTCCTGATTGCCCCGCGCGAAAAGATCACGCTGATGGATGTCAGCCCCAAGCAGCTGGTTTCCGTTGCTGCGTCGCTCATCCCCTTCCTTGAAAATGACGACGCCAACCGCGCGCTGATGGGTTCGAACATGCAGCGTCAGGCCGTGCCGCTGGTGAAGGCGGAAGCGCCGTGGGTCGGCACCGGCATGGAAGAAACCGTGGCGCGCGATTCGGGCGCTGCGATTGCGGCCAAGCGCGGCGGGATCGTCGACCAGGTCGACGCGACCCGCATCGTGATCCGCGCGATCGGCGATGTCGAACCCGGCCAGTCGGGCGTCGACATCTACACGCTCCAGA
>CAZFYJ010000053.1:0-1646 GCA_964523215.1 uncultured Sphingomonadaceae bacterium
CCGGTATCGATGCCGGGCGTGTTGGTGAGCCGTCGCGGCGTGCCGCCCTCGGTTGCGATGCGGTAAATGTCGGTATTGCCTGCCACCGCCATCGAATAGAGGATGTAGCGGCCATCGGGCGAAAAGCGCGGCGAAAAGGTGGGGTTGCTGCTTTCGGTGACGAGCTTTTGCCGCCCGCTTTCGATATCGTAGAGATAGATGCGGACGCGCTCCCCCAGATAGGAGACGTATACGATCTGCTTGTAATCGGGCGAGAATCGCGGCGTGAGTGCGATCGACTGGCCATTGGTGATGAAGCGGTGATTGGCCCCGTCCGAATCCATGATGGCCAGCCGCTTGATGCGTTTGCCCTTGGGCCCGCTTTCCGCGATATAGGCAACCCGGCTGTCAAAGAAACCGGCCTCGCCCGTCATCCGCGAATAGATCGCATCGGCGCATTTGTGCGCTGCGCGGCGCCAGTCGCGAGGGGCGACCACAAAGCCCTGGCGTGCCTGCTCTCCGGGATCTTCGACATCATAAAGATAGCAGCCAATGGTCAGATTCCCGTCGCCATTGTCCCGCACAAAGCCGTGAATCACCGCCTCTGCGCCCTTGCCCGCCCAATAGGGATATTGCGGCGAGGTCACCTCCCCCATGGTGATGCCGCGCACCGCCCCCGGCCCCATGGGCTTGTACAGCCCGGATCCGGACAGATTGTTGCTGATGATATCGGCGATCTGGCGGCCCAGCGTCTGGGTATCGCCTGCCGCGGTGTTGGAAACGGACGGCGTGGCAAAGGCCGGCACCGCGATGATCCGCTGATCCTGCCGCCGATCGACAATCACATCTTCGACAACCGGCTGAGGCGGCGTTTGCGCGCCAGGCGCCGAGACCGGGGCCGGCACCGGACCGGGTGCGGGGCTTTGCGCCAGGGCCGCGCCCGGCAGCAGCAGCGCAGCAAAGCCGCAACGGATGAGAAAAAGCTGGTTCATGTCAATTCACCTTGAAACGCAATGTGATCGTCTGCACGCCTGAAAAATCGGCGGCGGACATGTTGAATGGTGCCGCGAGCCGCACGGATTTGATGGCTTCTTCGACATGCAGCTGCTGCTGCGGACGATTGCTTTCGGTCTTGCCGCTTTGCGAAAGAAAGCGGGGCGGACCGGCCAGCGTGCCATCCGGGTTGACCCGCACCTCGACCAGCGTCACCAGCTTTTCGATATCGGTGCCATTGGGTGCGCGGCGGGCAAAAATGGGCCGGACCTCGGCATAGATGCTGGCCTGAACCGTCTGGCGCACCTGCTCGGCCGTCTGCGCCTTGGGCAGCGCTGCGGGCGCCTTGGCCTGGCTCGGCTGCGTGCCCAGCCCCTTCACAATGCCATCAAGCCGGCTGGAGGGCCGCTGCCCGCTGCCTGGGGTGCCCGCCGCCTTCGCCGGCGTCTTGGGTGCAGCCTTGGCCGGGGCAGCGGGCGCAGCCTTGGCCAGTGGCCGTGCGGGTGCATTGGCGGGGGCTTTGACGGCGACTTTTGCGGGCGCTTTGGCCGGCTGGGGACGCAGGATTTTTGCCGGCGCAGGCCTTGGCTGCGGTTCGGTCAATGGCTTGCGCACCACGGGTTGCGGCGCTGGTTGCGGCACTGGCTTCGGTGCAGGCTGCGGCGCGGGCGGTG
>CAZFYJ010000053.1:1746-5008 GCA_964523215.1 uncultured Sphingomonadaceae bacterium
GGTTGCGGCGCTGGTTGCGGCACTGGCTTCGGTGCAGGCTGCGGCGCGGGCGGTGGCTCACGCACCGCCGCGTTCAATTCCTCGCTCTCGATCAGTCGGGGCGCGGGCTGGATGTCCCGCACCACGGGCGCGCTTGCCTGCTTGGCCGTTTCGGCAATCAGCGTCACCTGCATCGGCGGGCGGATCGGCTCTGGCGGCTTGGCAATGCTCAAGCCCGCGAGCACGAACAGGCCAATCGCCACATGCGCGCCAACAGCGCCCGCGATCCCCGCCAGATCGGCGGCATCGAGGTGAAAACCACTCTTTTCCAAACGGATGCCATATGCTGCTGCCATCGCCGGCGAACCTATTGATCCGCGCCTGAACCTGTGGTGACCAGCGCAACGCGGTTCAGCCCGGCCCGGTTCAGCTCACCCATCACCTGCATCACCCGGCCATATTGGAGCGCCGTATCGGCACGCAGATTGACCTGCGGCCCCTCATCGCCGCCTGCGCCGCTCACCGCGATTGCCTCCAGCCGTGCGGGCAGCGCATCAAAGGGAACTTCCTGGCTGCCGATATAGATCGCGCCATCGCCATCGACGCTGATTTCGACAGGCGGCGCGTCGGCCGGGTCGAGCGCCTTGGCCCGGCTGTCCGGCAGATTGACCGGAACGCCCGCCACCAGCAGCGGCGCCGTGACCATGAAGATGATCAGCAGCACCAGCATCACATCCACCAGCGGCGTGACGTTGATTTCCGCCATCGGCGTTGAACGAAGCGCGCGGCCGCGGCGCTTCTGGTGCATCGGCCCCATGCTCATGGCGTATTTTCCAGCTCGCGCGACAGAGTGGCATGAAAACCGTCGGCAAAGCGCTGGAGCCGCGCTTCAAAGCGGTTCACGCCATGCCCCAGCCGGTTATAGGCAATCACGGCAGGAATGGCCGCAAACAGGCCCACCGCCGTTGCATAGAGCGCCTCCGCCAGCCGCGGCGCAACGGTTGCGATCGTGAACTCGCTGCTGGTGAATGCCGTCAGGCTCACCATGATCCCCCACACCGTGCCAAACAGCCCGACAAAGGGCGTGACGCTGCCCACGGTTGCGAGGAAGTTGAGCCGATCGGAAAGCTTGTCCACTTCAGCGGCAAGCGCGGCATGCATGGCAATCCCCAGCCGCTCGCGCGTGCCGCTGCGATCAATCACTGGCTTGGCCGTCGAGCGCCGCCATTCGGCCAGACCGGCCGCAAAGATGCGCGCGATCGGGTGGTCCTTCTTGCCATTGGCGCCGTTGAATGCATCAATATCCGCGCTCTTCCAGAAATCGCGCTCAAATTTCTCGGTCTCGCGGGCAAGCCCGCTCATGCGGATGACATGCGCGATGATGATGGCCCAGCTGGCGAGGCTGGCAATCAGCAGGCCGACCATCACCACCTGCACCACGATATCGGCATCGAGAAACAGCTGCCAGGGCGAAAAGCTGCCGTGCTGGGCGTCGGCTGCCTTCTTCACGGCATCGGCCACCGCCGCCATGCCTTCATCATTGGTGGGCGCAGCGGCGCTGATCAGGGTTGCAAACAGCATCAGTTTTGGGTCTCCAGCAGGGGGGTAAACAGGTCTATCCAGCGCTTGGGCTGGCGCTTGGGCCGTCCATCGAGGCTGAGGAAAGCGGCGTGCACGGTTGCCTCGGTCAACCGTTCATCGCCCAAACGTTCATCCTGGCCGACGATCGGCCGTCTGACGATGGTCTGGCGCATGATCACGCTGGCCGCACGAATGGCCGCTACCCGGCTGATCACGACCAGCGCGTCATCATAGCGGGCGGGGCGCAGATAGCGGATCGAAAGATCGGCCACGGCATAGACGCCCTCGCCCGCATCAAACGCCGCCTTCTGATCGACGCCCGCAAGCCGCAGCATATCCGATCGCGCACGCTCCATATAGCGCAGATAATTGGCGTGATAGACGAGGCCGGAATGGTCCGTATCTTCGAAATAGACCCGCACCGGCAGGTGATGCGCGCACGCATGGGCCGGGCCTGCAAAGCGCCCCATGGCCGGGACATCTGCCAGATGTTCGTTGCCGCTGTTCACATCCGGCGCTGTAACAGGCAGGATTCGCGGGGGGAATCCCCTAAATCGCCGGTTGCGCGCGGTTGTGAATGCCAGGCGGCGTTTCACTTGCTGTCAAACAGGCTGTCCTGCGCGCCTGCCGGCGGGTTGAGGCCCAGATGGTTCCACCCGCCCGCATTGAGCGCACGGCCCCGTGCGGTGCGTGCGATCAGCCCCAGCTGGAGCAGATAGGGCTCGATCACGTCCTCGATCGTGTCACGCGGTTCGGACAGGCCCGCCGCCAGCGCCTCGACCCCGACCGGCCCGCCGCGATAGACATCGGCAATCATCGTCAGATAGCGGCGATCCATCGCATCGAGCCCCAGCGCATCGACCTCCAGCCGGGTGAGCGCATTGTCTGCAATCTGTGCATCCACCATCGGCGACCCGGCGGCCTGGGCAAAGTCGCGCACCCGCCGCAGCAGCCGCCCGGCAATGCGCGGGGTGCCGCGCGCACGCCGAGCAATTTCGGCAGTGCCATCCGGTGAGATCGCCAGATCGAGCAAACGCGCCGCCCGCGCAATCACCTGCTGCAATTCGCCATGGCTATAAAAATTCAGCCGCACCGGGATGCCAAAGCGATCGCGCAGCGGCGTGGTGAGCAGGCCCGCCCGCGTGGTCGCGCCGACAAGCGTGAATTTGGGCAGATCGATGCGCACGCTGCGGGCCGCCGGCCCTTCGCCGATCATGATATCGAGCGCCCGATCCTCCATCGCGGGATAGAGGATTTCCTCAACCGCCGGGTTCAACCGGTGAATCTCGTCAATGAACAGGACATCGCCATCCTCCAAATTGGTGAGGAGCGCCGCCAGATCGCCCGATTTTGCAATGACCGGGCCCGATGTCGCACGAAAGCCAACGCCCATTTCCTTGGCCACAATCTGCGCCAGCGTGGTCTTGCCAAGCCCCGGCGGGCCGAAAAACAGCACATGATCAAGCGCATCGCCGCGCGCTTTCGCAGCGGCGATAAACACGCGCAAGTTGCTGCGGGCCGCCTCCTGCCCGATGAAATCATCGAGCGTTTTGGGGCGCAGGGCAGCGTCCACATCATCGGGCTGGCGCGCAGCGGACGTGAGGGGGGGCTTATCAGTCACGGAGCAGAATCACTTCGCCGCCCGCTTCAGCGCCAGCCGCACCAGCGCGTCAAGCGTCGCGTCCGTGCCCAGTTCCTCCAG